>NZ_PJBM01000168.1:0-26373 GCF_002836075.1 Shewanella sp. GutDb-MelDb
CCAAGCCTTAAACAACTGACGGACCGTATCAGTACATTTTTGCTCAATAATCACAGTAACGGCCGTAATACGGTACTTATCATTGATGAGGCGCAGCACCTTAAAGCGGAAGTGCTTGAGCAACTGCGATTACTGACTAATCTAGAAACCGATACCAAGAAGTTATTGCAGGTGATTCTAATTGGCCAGCCAGAGTTACAGCAGCTGCTTAAACGGCAAGAGTTGCGCCAGTTAGCACAGCGAATTACCGCTCGCTACCACCTATTGCCGTTAACGCTCGAAGAGGTTGGACTGTATGTTCAGCATCGACTGCAAGTGGCGGGTCGACATGAACCTTTATTCCATAAAAGTGCCATTAAGACATTACATAAGCACAGTGATGGCATCCCCAGGTTAATTAACCTGTTGTGCGAACGTGCGTTAATGGCCAGTTATGCGCAATCTAAAGTGCCTATTGATAAAAATATGATCAATATGGCATCACGAGAAGTGTTAGGTGAAGAACCTGAAAAGAAAAACATCTGGCTTCCCATCGGTTTAGCGGCATCAATAATATTGACTTTCTCGGGGGCGTTTTACCTCTTTAGCCAATCGGCAAACGACACCACAAATTCAGAACTTAATCGTTTTCCAGCTTCAGCCTCTAATGATAGAAGTACCAGCCGCGAGGTCGATACCACAACAGCAACATTGAGCAGCAGTCAGCGAGTACTCAAAAATGCGATGGCACAAAGTCGTGATATCGACACCGCTTATGCCAGTATCTTAGGCTTGTGGGAGAAAGCGCCTTATATCGGTCTATCCGCCTGTCAATCTGCGCAGCAACAAGGCTTGTCTTGTTATCAGCAGCAGGGTAACTGGAATTCGATAGTGAGGTTAAACTTCCCCGCCGTTGTTTACCTTGTCGATGAGCAGCAACAAGCATTTTATGGCACTGTTGTCGCAAGACAAGGTGAGCAGATGTTACTGCAACTTAATGAGCAACAGTTGTGGGTTAAACGAGACTGGTTTACGCGACACTTTAGCGGTACGTTCGAAATACTTTGGCAAGCACCTCACAATCAAGTCAGTGAAATTGGTAAGTCTGCCAATCAGGCTCAATTGCAGTGGTTAGAAAATAGTTTAGCCATTGTGACAGAATCATCACCTCGATTAGTGTATCAGTTTGACGGCCAGTTAGAGCAAGCAGTAAAAGCATTTCAGCGGCAACATGGATTGGCGGCTGACGGTATTGCCGGAGCACAAACATTGGTGCAGTTAAACCTCTACTTAAGTGATGTCGGACCTCGTTTAGGTCAATCTAAGAGGTTGTATTAATGTCAATTTTACTCGATGCTGTGACGAGAGATAAACAGCAGTCTCAAGGTATCCAACATGATGTTGTAATGACGCCTAGAGCCCAATATAAGACGGTTAGTCATGAGCATCAAATGGCTAAACGCGCCGTGGTATTTGCAGCTTTACTGTTACTTAGCGTTGCGTTAGCGTGGTTATTGAGCCAAATGTTCATGGTAGAAAACAATAATAACGATAACGTCGCTAATCAAACGTTTGCAATCGCACCGGAGCAGAACCAACCGAATACACCGCTCAATATTGCATCAGCGGCGGGTCGTCAGTTTGAGGCTAATGACGCAAGTGTAAAGCTTGCTGGCAAAGTCGCGTTACCTGTAGCAAGGGCAATGCCTAACAGTGGACCTCAAGCCCGTCAAACATCGTTTGTACCCGCTGGCAGAGTGACAACGTCGAACGATGCAGAAGGTAACGATTTACTCGCGGCAGTACTTAAAGCGCAACAGAGTATTGAAGCGGACGAGAGTCCTGACGAAGTTAAGCCGCAAGCCGTTAGCAATCAACCCGATCCGATTATATTGGGCGCTAATGCTAATCAACGTGGTCAAGATATGTTGGCATCACTGCAATACGAAGTTGATCTTGCAGCTGCAGACGTTGGTTTAGATTCAAAGCCGAAACCACAAAATGACAATAACCTCGTTGCCGCTTTTGAAGCTGCGCTTAAGGATATCGAGCGAGAAAACGCATTTGCCACTCCGGTGACTCAGCCAGCATTAGACCCTATCCCTACCACGCCAAAAACGGATAGTATTCCTAAGTACGGGCAGTTACCCGCAGGCTTGCAGTTACAGGTTCCAGAATTTTCTATTAATGCGCATGTATACTCAAGTGTTGAGGACAATCGCTGGTTGAATGTGGATGGCGCTGAACTGCAGCAGGGCGATAAGATCCAAGGTAAACTCACCATTGTAGAGATTAGACCTCGAGATGTGGTGTTGTCGATACAGGGCACCGAATTTAAGGTCCCTGCAATTTAGGTGAATCTACTGACAACTGTTCTTCGAGCTGTATCGTCACTAAAAAGGCCTAACAATCGTTAGGCCTTTTTAGTGCGTATCACTTTCTGTTGTTGGTCGTGCTAGCCGTAGAAATGGTAAGCCAACAGTAAGGTCAGTGCGTAGCCGACTGAATAACATAGGGCTAGAGCCGGCACATATTTAAGATAGCTAACAAAGGTCAGTTCTTTTACTTTACTCATGGCGATAATGCCGGCCGCTGAGCCGATAACAAGTAAAGATCCGCCAACACCAACTGAGTATGTCAGCCCTAACCATTCCGGTGTATTAAGCGCGGGTTCGGCTTTTAATAATGCCGCGGTTAATGGCACGTTATCAAGTAACGCAGAACCAATACCGGCAACAAAGTTGGAGATGTTAGGGTCAAACTGAGTATAAACCTGAGTTAATAGATCCAAGGTGCCAATCTCTTTAAGCATGCCTACAAGCAATAAAATCCCTAAAAAGAACAACAGGGTGTCGTATTCAACTTGACGGATATACTCCAGGATCTGCAGCTCCTCTTTATTGCTGCGTGTTGTATGCCCAACAAGGAACATCACCGACAGTCCGGTTAAAAAGGTGAGTACTGGAGGGATCCCAAATAATATGTTTAACACCATTGTCATTACAATCGTGGTAAAGAAGATGACAGCGATACCGATATCAACTGAGCGAACCTCTGTTTTAATGGGTGTCGTACAGACTTCGCCTTCAGCTTTAAGTGAAAATAGCACTGCTAGCAGCATGACGCTAACCGCAGCAGGTATAGATAGCATCAGAAGTTCTGACATATGGACATGGCCACCAAGAAAGATCATCAAGGTTGTCACATCACCTGTGATAAGCGCGACTCCACCCGAGTTAACCGCAAAAATGATGAGCACGGCCATGCGTCTACGTATGTTCTTTTCTAGGTTGAAAGTGGTGAGTAAGCCCAGAGAAACGAGCGTTGCGGTCACGTTGTCGCAAATAGCGGAAAGTACCAGTGAGAACAATGCCACTTGCAGCATTAACATGCGCACCGATACACGTTCAGGAAATAGCTTTTGCACCAGTACTTGGATCATTCCTTTGGCATTGAGATACGCAACAAAGGTCATGGTAGACATCAGAAACAACCATAAGGTGGCAATTTCCAGCAGATTTTCGTTTAGTTGTTCTTCGACTAACTTTTCATGGCTGGGATCTCCCGCGGCCATAAAGAGCACAATCCAAGAGATACATCCAAAAAACAGAGTGGTTTTAGCTTTATTTAGATGGGTAACTTCTTCAAACACAATACTCAACAACGCGAGTACAGCTAGCGATATTAAAAATGCGTACAACATAGGGCTACTCACAGACAGATTTTTATATTGGATACTGAAATCAGTACAGGCTTGCTCTAATTTAAGGTTTGTTTAAGCTTTCCTTGCTAGAGCGCGGCGATCAGACCACAGCATAAATAAGAACGCAACTGTTATCTGGATCAAAGTTATTGCAGAAACGTGAGCTTAACACTGTGGATTTTGTATAACTTAGTGTTAACCGCTGACTTGTTATTAATGTGTAGCGACAATGACTGTTTTTTCGTGGTTAAAATACACGCAGTAGATAGCTTAACTAAGAGAGATTGAATAAGAAATTATTGCCATTAAGCAAAAACATGTACTTGAATTTATATAACGGAAAATAGGCATGGTCAGATGATGGACTTTATAGTTAAAACTTATACCCGTTGTATTAAAAGTTCGACCATTATGTGGGAATTAAAAGCCCTGTAGGCAAGATGGGGCATTGAAACTAATCGTTATACTCGGCTCTGGCATCCTTGGTAATAGCTCTACCTTCGTCCATCCGCGGACTCGTATCTCCTGGATCTGACCGCCAAGGAGGGCGGGAATGTCTTATTTTGTATGGAACAAAATAGACCACTTAATCGTATATCGAAAACCGACAACGAAGCTTAAAGGGCTTTGCCATTTACTTTAAACGTCGGCCGCACTCGTTAAGCGACTCTGATTTTCCACTTCTGCTTTGCATTGGCTTAAACGGGAATAACCATTGCTTCACTAATGCGTCTTGAATTGAAAAGTCTGAGGTGCTCTGAATGGGTCAAATACTTAGTGCTGTGGCTACGATATAAGAGGATGCGAAAGCATCCTTTTTTATTATCTAAAATTAAGCCCATAAAAAAGGAACACCTAGGTGTTCCTTTGACGTTAACTAGGGTCTATAACCTTAGCTGTATGCGTTAAGTCTAGCCTTTTGCCATTTTTGCAAAAACGCGATCAGCAGCAGCAAGCGTTGCTTCCAGTTCTGCTTCACCATGAGCCAGTGACATGAAACCTGCTTCATAAGCGCTTGGTGCTAAGTAAATGCCTTCATCGAGCATGCCATGGTAAAACACTGGGAATTTCTCAGCATCGCACTTGGTCACTTGCTCAAATGAGGTCACTTGCTCTTCTTCTGTAAAGAAGAAACCAAACATGCCGCCAACGTAGTTGATTGCCATTGGAATGCCGTGCTTGTTTGCAGATGCTTTAAGGCCTTCTGCAACATACTGTGTCTTAGCGGCGAGTTGCTCGTAAACACCGTCTTCACAAAGCGCGTCCAATTGTGCAAGACCTGCAGACATTGCTATTGGGTTACCTGACAGTGTACCCGCTTGATAAACTGGGCCAGTAGGCGCAATAAACTGCATCACATCTTTACGGCCACCAAAAGCCCCCACTGGCATGCCGCCGCCAATCACTTTACCAAGTGTTGTTAGATCCGGTGTTACGCCGTAGTGACCTTGTGCGCCGCCCTTAGAGACACGGAAACCCGTCATTACTTCATCGATAATCATCAATGCACCGTATTGGTCACAGATTGCACGTAAGCCCTGTAAGAAACCTTCAACTGGTGGAATGCAGTTCATGTTGCCAGCAACAGGCTCAAGAATGATGCAAGAGATGCTATCTGGATATTGCTCAAATAGTGCCTTAACCGAATCAAGGTCATTATAAGTTGCCGTTAAAGTGTGCTTGGCGAAATCTTCAGGAATACCAGGAGAGCTTGGCTGACCTAAAGTGAGTGCACCTGAACCTGCTTTTACGAGTAAGCAGTCAGCGTGGCCGTGGTAGCAACCTTCAAACTTTAAAATGTTGTCACGGTTAGTAAAGCCACGTGCTAAACGGATAGCACTCATAGTGGCTTCAGTACCTGAACTCACCATACGAACTTGTTCCATTGAAGGCACCATTTCGATGACTTTTTCAGCCATAGTGACTTCAAGTTCAGTTGGCGCACCAAATGATAAGCCGTTTTCAACCGCAGCAAGTACTGCTTGACGAATTTTTGGGTGGTTATGTCCCAAGATCATTGGGCCCCAAGAGCCAACATAATCGATGTATTTTTTACCGTCGGCATCAAAGATATATGCGCCATCGGCTTTTTCAATAAAACGTGGAGCACCACCAACACTACTAAATGCGCGGACTGGAGAGTTAACGCCGCCTGGAATGGTTTTTTTAGCCTGTTCAAAGAGTTCGTCGGAACGGGTCATTTTAGATCCTTAAAAGTCAGTAGCTTGATTAAAATTCAGCTTTTCGTGAATACCAATTAACTGGGCGCTCATATTGCTCTAATTGAGAGTCAACACCAAGCGTCAGTGCAAACAGTGCCATACGAATTAATAAACCGTTATCAGCCTGCCTAAAGATGGCGAGGTTAGGGTGGTTATTAAGATCGTTATCCAGTTCATTTGCTTGCTTACGAGAATCTCGTGGCAGCGGATGCATGATCACTGTGTTCGATTTACAATGTTTTGTATAAATACTTTGGTTTAATCTAAATTTTCCACGGTATTTATTTGCTTCATCTTGCGAAGGGAAGCGCTCTTCTTGAATACGCGTTAGATAGAGTATATCAGCGCGGTCTAAATTGCCTTCAAGTTGATCTGTTATTGTGATCGTATGCCCAGCATTTTCAATGTCATTGATCACATAGTCAGGCATTGCTAACTCTTTCGGTGACACTAACGTGAAGCTGACATCCTTATACATACACAAGAGTCGAGAAAGTGAATGCACTGTGCGGCCAAATTTCAGGTCGCCTACCATAGCGATATGCATGCCGCTAATATCACGCCCACCTGCAGCGAGCTCTTTTTGAATGGTAAACAGGTCTAGTAATGCTTGAGTTGGATGCTCGTTTGAGCCATCACCACCATTGATGACTGGAACACGACTGCCCTCGGCAAATTCTTTAACTGAAAATGCTTCAGGGTGACGCATCGCAATCACATCTGAGTAGCTCGATAGCACTCTGGCGGTATCATATAAGGATTCGCCTTTTGACAAAGAGGATGACGCCATACCCACGGTTTCATTCACTTTGCCACCGAGCAAGCTAAACGCGCAGCCAAAGCTGATGCGAGTACGCGTACTTGGTTCAAAGAAAAGATTGCCCAATACAGCTCCATCTAAGACGGTGGTGCGTTTTTGTCTTAAAGCATAAGGGGTCATTCGGGTGGCAACGTTGAATATGTTCTGTACGGAATCCAAACTAAGTTGGTTTACCGAGAGGATATGTGAACCTTGAAACTGAGTCATCAGCCTATATTTCCAATTTCTGGGGGGCTTTATAGCAGGCGATAAATCGCGGCTAGTGAGCCCTAAATTTATGTAGGGTGGCTGAGGCGGCACTATAGCAAAAATTCTGTTGCAGTGGAATATGCGCGCAATTGAATATGCTCACCTAAATGTTTACAGTTGGATGGGTTTTCGACCCAAAATGACCGTTAATATCGTCGCAATTTGAAGATGTCGGCCGTGCTGATGATCAGATTGAAATAATGAGGTCACATTTTAGAGAACTAATTAAGTTCCCATGAGTTTAGGGGCTGCTGATCTTTCGAGCTTGGTTTTTGTTCGATTCTTTACCGTAAGGAATAATTATTTTAGTACAAGGCTTGAGCGATGATTTAGCAACCTAAGCGAAAAGCGCGTAACGCACTCTAGTTGTAAAAGACTAAAAGTATTGAAACGAACCCTAAGGGCCGCGCTTCTTGGCTATTTTTACGGTGTTGTAGGCTATTTGTGGAGAATGACTAAACGACATAGTCTACGCCTTGTTAAAATAGCCAATAAACTGCGGCAAAAACAACCGTGAAAGATCTACAGCCACTATGTATATGGTTGTTAGCACTTGCTAAATCGTTTGTTGCAGGGTAAAACTGCGCAATAGTTTTAGGCGTTTTGATTTAAAGACATAGATCTGGAAGGTTAAATTTGGACCATATAATTTGGAATGTAGACCCTGTAGCGATTAGCTTTATGGGGCTTAAAGTACATTGGTACGGCATTATGTTTGCGCTAGCGATAGCCTCGGGCTTTCAGGTAATGAAGCGTATATATATAAAGGAAAAACTGCCGGTAGAGTCGCTGGATAACCTACTGATGTATTGCGTTGTCGGCATTATTGTTGGTGCGCGTTTAGCGCATTGTCTATTTTATGACCCTGCTTATTACTTCAGTCATCCAATGAAAATTTTCGCGATATGGGAAGGTGGGTTAGCCAGCCATGGTGGGGGTGTAGGGGCTATTTTGGCACTCTACTATTACCAGCGTCAGGTTAAGCTACCCTTCTTGTTTTTACTCGATCGCTTGGCGATAGCGACCGCTATCTTTGGCTTCTTCGTGCGGATGGCCAACTTTGTTAATTCAGAGATCTTGGGCTTGCCGACAGATGCACCGTGGGGAATTATTTTTGAGCGAGTTGATATGCTACCTCGCCACCCAGCGCAGCTGTACGAAGGGATAGCTTACTTATTAATATTTGTGTTGTTATGGGCGGTTTATAAGCTGACTGAGATGAAGCAGAAGCACGGCGCTATCTTTGGTTTGTTCTTGGTATTAGTCTTTAGTGCGCGATTCGCTATCGAGATGGTCAAGGTTAAACAAGCCGTTTATGCTGATGCATGGACATTTAGCGCGGGGCAACTGTTGAGTATTCCATTCTTGCTCGTTGGTGTTGCACTGTTAGTACTGCCTTATGTGCGTAAGCGTAAGGGATGATGAACGGCTAAACTTGAGTCTTGATTAGAGATAAAAGAAAGCCACTAGCGTTAAACGCTAGTGGCTTTTTTAATGTCTATTGATTTCGTTATTAAAACGGTAGTGTAAAGCCGATAGTGGCGGTGCGCCCCATGCCTTTGAAGTAACGTGTGTCTGTACCGACAGTCTGTGAGTAGTAAGTGTAATAGTCTTCGTTGAGCAAGTTCTGGATCCCGATGCTTAGGGTGCCGTCGTAGACTGGAATAGCGATAGATGCATCAACCGTGGTGTAACCATCAAAGTTGGCGTACACATCGTTATCCGCGTTTTTAAAGTCTTTATCCATATAGTAATTTGCTTGTACTCGGGTAGAGATATCGTTGTCGTAGTTATGGGTCCAAAATAGGTTAATACGATTGGGTGACATGTTGGCACCATCTAGATCAGTATCTACGCTTTGATCATTATTAGAATCGTACTCGCCATTTTGGATTGCGATATTAACGCCCACATCATCATGATCGCCTAGGTAAGCGGTGATGTTCGACTCGATGCCTTCAATAACACTCTTTTCGCGTTTAATCACGAACGAGCCGCTGCCATCGCCTTTTTCGACCATGCGTGAGCCGTAATCACTCGATGAGCGGTAATAAGCGATTTTGGCTGAGAAGTTGTCACCTTGGTAATCGGCACCAAACTCAATATTGTCAGTCACAATAGGCTCTAGCGCTAAGCTATCTTCAATACTTGGGTTCACGCCTTGAAAGTTATCGCCGTCTCTGAGTACGCGTCCAACGTCTGGCATACCAAAGCCTTGGTTGTAGCTGGTGTAGATCCGTAGCGCGGAGTTCAGTTTATAAGAAACGCCGATATTAAATAGCGTTTCGGTAAAATCGGGTGAGCCACCCTCGATGTGTTTGTCACCGTAACCGTATAACGTTTTGTAATCATCGACATTGAGCTTAGCGTATTCATAACGCACGCCACCCGATAGGGTTAGATTGTCGATGATGTCGTAATCTATTTGCGCGAAAGGCGCAATGTTATCGTAGGTGCTTTCAGGTACCCAAGAGGCGCCACTGACCACCATATCTTGCTCAGTTGTGTCGCGGAAGACATCCAAGCCGTACGCAATACTGACACCAGAATCGGCGATGTTTTTGGCCAGCATTGATGCTTTCATGCCCCATTTAACTGACTTATTACGCGATTGCTCATAGTAGAGAGACTCGCCGTTGGTGCCAGTGCCACAGACTGTGACCTGATCGCTGCCTTCCATGCTTGGGTCGTAAAAGCTCGCCCAACAACCACCACCGTAAACCGCTTCAAAATTTTGATTGAAAAACTGTAGGTTTAGCTGCTGACCGCCAATGTTTTCATGGATATAGGTCAAGCTAGTGGTGGTGACTTGATTGTTGGCTGCTTCCCAAGGCTGGTCTTGTTCGATTGCGCCAGTAGGCACGTCGTTTTCTTTATCGCCTTTAACGGCCATATAGTTGCCGTTGTTTTCCATATTGTAATGGTTAACCATTAGCTCCAATCGAGACTCATCGAAATCGTGGCCAAGTTTGATAAAGAAATCGGCACTTTGGCTGTCCATCGACTCGCCTTGAGTGGTATCAACCCCAATCATGTCGTCGTTAGCATCGTAATAAACACCGTTATTGCGGTAACTGACAGAACCAATCATGTCTAAGTTTTCTGATTCACCAGAAAAGGCATAGCTGGTACCAAAGCTAATGCCATCACCGTCTAGGCTGTTAGGCACACTGACATCAAAACTTACTTGGTGCTCATTGTCGCCGGTGGGTTTTTTAGTGATGTAGTTGATGATGCCGCCTTGGGCACCTAAACCATGCATGGCGTTGGCACCATGAATAATCTCAATGCGCGCGATCATTGCGGGATCAATCGTCTGCCCTGAACGACCGCCGCTGCGCAGTGGATTCGATTGCGGTACACCATCTATCATGATTAACGGGGCTCTGCCACGCAGTGTCTCACCAGTATTGCTCATTTTCTGGCGACTTGGAGAGAAGCTCGGCGCTAAATTGCCAATGATGGTTGAGAGGTCTTTAGTGGTACGAAACTGCTCTTCTAATTGCTCTTGGTCGATGATGGTAACAGTATTAGGAATGGAGCTGACAGGCTTATCCATTCGACTAGCGGTGACGGTGATGATTTCTATATCTTCATCTTGAGCCTGAGCAATATGTGGCAGTAGTGTAGCTGAAATCGACAGTGCGACTAAAGAGGTCTTAAACTTCATGATAGATCCCGTAAAGCGGAGACACCGTAATAAATCAATCCCTTCCCTTGGTGTAGCAATCCTTTAAGGTGTGTTAACCGCGCATTGTAAATGATAATGATTATTGTTGATGGCGATTATGTCGAAGCCCATTTCTGCTGTCTATGTAAAGTTCAATTAGTTTAATGCAAATGATAAGGATTGTGATTTAGATCTAAATTATGACTTTCTTTGAATGGTTTTATAACGTTAGTGGATGAATTTTAGGCGTTTAAACCCGAGGGCTGGGCGAAATTATATGTGAAATTAAACACAAATTTACAGACGCTCTGTCGTTAAAGCGAGTGCTAAGTTGAGCTTTCAAATTGAAGCCAATAACTTGTATGCTAACCGGCATCTTTCCTTGCAACTGAAATAACAGGCCTCTAATGAGAAATAGCCTAATTTTTATTATATTGTCGCTCACACTGCTGCTACAAGCTTGCCAAGAACCCAAAGTGACAGCATTGTCGAATAACGCTACCGTTATCGCATTCGGTGATAGCTTAACAGCAGGTGTAGGGGCGACAAAAGGGATGGATTATCCTAGTCAACTGGCAAATATGAGTGGTCTAAATGTGATTAATGCAGGGGTGTCGGGAGAAACAACCCGTCAAGGTGCTAAGAGGTTGCCTAGCGTATTAGCAAAACACTTGCCTGAACTACTCATTTTGCTTGAAGGTGGTAATGACTTTCTCAGAAATCAGTCTAAAGCGAGCACTAAAGCTAATTTGGCAGCCATGATTGAACAAGCTCAATCGCAGGGGGTGACAGTATTGTTGGTAGCAGTGCCTCAAAAAAGTCTGTTTCTATCACCATCGCCTATTTATGCTGAATTGGCAGACGAGTATCGATTAGTGCTCATTGAGGACGTACTCAGCGACTTACTGAGTCGTTCGAGTCAGAAGTCAGATGCCATCCACCTTAATGATAGTGGCTACTTAGCACTCGCCAAGTCCATACTTGAAAAGATAAACCAGTGATAAATCATGGTAAATGATGCCGTAGGCAGTATTATCAGTAAAAATTAGTTGAGGAATACTCAACGTACATTGGACTCCTGACTGAGTCGCTGAGGACTTTAGCAACTGCCAGCGAATAAAACAGACTAATTACTTGGATTTGTCGCACTAGTGCAGTCTTTATTTGGACTGTTAATCGAATCACAGATTTATTCACTGAACGAAATTAAATGCGCATTAGATGGCTGAAACTTGGTAAGCTAGGGAATGAGGGCTTGGCCCCAAATACCAATGGCTAAGAGCTTTAAGCTGATTGCGTATATCAATAAATATAATAAAAGGTTTAACGCTTGAAATGACAGATCTTGAGCAGCAGGTATTTACTCAAGTACGCGCTATTATCAGCAATGAAGAGCAGGTAATTGGCCGTAGAGGGATACTTATCCCGTTAAAAAAAGCCATCATTGCTGATGGTGATATTCGAAATGTGATTGATATTGTCTCGTCAGATCCGGCGTTATCGGCGCACTTACTGTGGCGCAGCAGTACGGCGAATCAAATCTCGGCCTCATCCATAAAGAATCGTTCATTGAAAGATGCTTTAGTGAGACTAGGGCAGGTGAACATCTATCGTTATGCGTTTACCTTTTATTTGAAAGAAAGGTTAGATGAGCTAAAAGAGCCATATAAAAAACTAGTTCATGGTTACTGGGCACTGACTGAAGCCGTTGCAACAGAGGCTGTTGATAGCCTACATCAAATGAATAGCTTTGATATCAGCCCAGATGAAGTGCAAACATTAGCATTATTTAGCGTATTTGGTGACATCATCGCGTTGACTGCGTTTGCTTATTTAAACCATGATAACGATAAGCCCTACTCGCTTAGTGTGCTTAAAGCCGTTATTGAAAATCAGCAACAAACGTTGACGATGGAAGCTTTCGAATCATTGGGGCTCGATGAAGAGTTACGTGATGAGTTTTTGATCGCACATAATTTACGCCAAACACATAATGCTGCTTCACCAGGATTGGTGCTTCGGCGCACGCTCGCTAAAAGAAAGCTATTATTGCGACCGTTATAGAACATAAAAAAGCCTGCTGTTAGCAGGTTTTTTTTATGAGTAACAGTATTAAATCGTTAGTCGAGTTTCTGTTGATAAATCCCTTCCTTTGCCACCATCTCTAGCCAATGCTGCGCTAAACGTGCACTAGCCCCATTTCTGCGATAAGCACCAAACAAGGGTCTTTTTAACCCTTCGCTACCCAATTTAATGCTAACGAGGTTTAAGCCGTAGCTTTCGCTAATAGACCAGTTTGGTAACGCAGCAATACCATCTTTACACGCGATGCGTTGTAGTAACATCATGGTGAGATCACACTTAATCACCGGCCCTGCTTGAATGCCCGCAGGTTCCATGAAATGGCGATAAATATCCAAACGTTCTAGCGACACTGGGTAACTTAAAATAGGTAAGTTTTCGAGTTGTTTCGGGGTGACATATTGCTCTTTTGCAAGCGGGTGATCGCTGGACACAACAAGTCGCACTTCAAAGTCAAAAAGATGTTGGTAAGCAATTGCTTGTCCTGGTACCGGATCTGACGTTAACACCACATCCAGTTCCCCTAATTCAAGCGCGTTGAGAGAGTCGAAAAGATGGCGACTCGAAAGATCGAGATCGGCCTGTGGATACTCCTGTCTGAATTGCTCCATAACGGGCATTAGCCAGCGAAAACAGCTATGGCATTCAATACCGACACCAAGTTTGTTATCGCCCTCTTCAAGTCCCTTTTTGAGGTCAAACTCAGTTTCAATGACTTTAGGTAAAATATCTTCTGCCAGATTTAACAATCTGGCACCTTCTTGGGTGAAAGAGAGAGGCTTACTTTTTCGCACAAAAATGGACGAATTAATCCTGGTTTCAAGTTCTTTGATCTGATGAGACAGTGCCGACTGTGTGACAAAGCGTTTCTTGGCAGCTCCAGCGAGGCTGCCGCTTTCCTTAAGGGCTACTAATGTACGTAAATGTCTAAGCTCTATCATTTTATCCTCAGATGAAATTTTCTCATGTTGCTCTTGAATTCATTTCGATTGCGATGAAAGAGACTATCACAATAAACTTCTAGACGTCCAGACATCCTGATGGATATTAGAATAATGCTATTCAGATGAGCGTATGCCTGAATTTTGCTCATCTTAACACTATAAGGTATACAATATGCAATTAAATAGTTTGGGTTTCCCTAGAATAGGTCGGTTACGTGAATTGAAGTTCGCTGTAGAGAAGTATTGGAGAGGAGAGAGTAGTCAAAATGATCTACTCGATACTGCTAAAGAATTACGTGCAACACACTGGCGCTGGCAGGCTGATGCTGGAGTCTCATTAATCCCGGTTGGGGATTTTGCATATTATGATCAGATCCTTAATTTGAGTGCCACTTTAGATGTGATCCCCATTCGTCACCGCGGTGAAAATGGGATAGACCTAGACACTTTGTTTCGCGTCGGTCGTGGCCGAGCGCCAACAGGAAAAGACGCTCCCGCTGCAGAAATGACCAAGTATTTCAATACTAACTATCACTACATCGTGCCGGAGCTCACCGAAAATCAACAATTCGGTATTGGCTATGAACAAATATTTGAAGAGGTCGCAGAAGCACAGGCGTTAGGCTATCAAGCCAAACCGGTACTGCTTGGGCCTGTGTCATTTCTATACTTGGCAAAAACGGTCGATAGTGAGTTTGATAAACTGTCATTGTTGCCAGCGCTATTAATCGCCTACGGTAAAATATTGGCTCGATTTATGGCGCAAGGCGTTGAATGGGTGCAGTTAGACGAACCTATTTTAGCGCTCGAGTTAGATAGTCAGTGGACCGAGGCGATTACTCAAGCTTACCAAGCGCTAGCAAGCAGTGAAGTGAGTATTCTACTGGCAAGTTATTACGGTAGCATCGCCCATCATCATACATTGGTGGCTAAGTTACCCGTAGCAGGGTTACATCTTGATCTTGTTAGTGGACCCGAGCAGCTCGCGCCATTTGTTGACACGTTAAGAGCAACACAGGTGCTATCGGTTGGTGTCATCAATGGCCGCAATGTATGGGCGGCAGAACTGGACCATATTGCAGAATCTATCTCAAATGTGGCCAATGATCTTAAGCAGCGACTCTGGTTAGCACCATCATGTTCATTGCTGCATAGTCCTGTCGATTTGGAAGTAGAAACCCAATTAGCGCCAGAATTGAAACAGCAACTTTCTTTCGCAAAACAGAAACTCTCTGAACTGAGCAAACTTAAGCAGTTGTTAATAGATCCTAATTCAACACAAAGCCTTGAGATTGTTAAGCAGTGTGTAGCGCGACGAACCGTTAGAGCAAAAGCGGCTAATCAAGATGTCATTGCCAGAGTTGCAGGGTTAAGCGCGGCTGATTACGAGCGTGATGATGTATTTACAATACGTCAAGCAGCGCAAAGGCAGAAATATAAACTGCCGTTATTACCCACGACGACGATTGGAAGCTTTCCTCAAACCCCTGCTATTCGTGGTTTACGAGGTCGCTGGCGTAAAGGAGAGATCACACTAGAAATCTACAATGAGCAATTACGCCAAGTCACTAAAGATACGGTTGAACGTCAGCTAAAGCTTGGTCTTGATGTATTAGTGCATGGTGAGGCTGAACGTAATGACATGGTTGAATACTTTGGTGAGCAGCTTGATGGTGTCGGCTTTACGCAATTTGGTTGGGTACAAAGCTATGGCTCTCGCTGTGTTAAGCCGCCGCTTATTTATGGTGATGTATCGCGCCGCAGTGCTATGACGGTTGAGTGGGCTGAATTTGCTCAAAGTCTGACTGAAAAACCGGTGAAAGGCATGCTAACAGGTCCGGTAACCATCCTGCATTGGTCATTTGCCCGAGAAGATATCAGCCGTGAACAGATAGCGACTCAGATTGGTTTGGCGATTCGTGATGAAGTGGTCGAGTTGCAAAATGCGGGGATTGGTATTATTCAAATCGATGAACCTGCGTTTCGTGAAGGCTTACCGCTTAAAAAGAGTGATTGGCATCACTATCTTAACTGGGCGGTTAATGCCTTTAAATTAAGCGCAGCAGGTGTGGTAAATGACACCCAGATCCACACGCACATGTGTTACAGCGAATTCAATGAAACCATCGCCGCAATAGCTGCAATGGATGCGGATGTGATTACCATTGAAACCTCACGTTCACGGATGGAGTTGCTGAACGCATTTGAAGATTTCAATTATCCGAACGAAATTGGTCCAGGCGTTTACGATATTCACAGCCCGAACACTCCGTCGGTTGATGACATTGTGGCATTAATGGAAAAAGCAGTGCAAAAAATCGATGTGCAGCAACTGTGGATTAACCCTGATTGTGGTCTTAAAACACGTACTTGGGATGAAGTTGAGCCAGCGTTGATCAATCTTGTTGAAGCCACCAAGATCCTCCGTAGAAAATTAAACTAAGAGGGCTATATTTATCCTCAATAATAGCTCCAATGACACTTAACTTCAGTGAGTGTCATTGGACTCAAATTGAACTTAATTACATCGAGACAAAGTTATTTCTATATCTTGATGAACTAAATCTGCTAAAGCTCGGTCTTATCTGTTATTGGCGCATGACGCTGGTGATAATCGATAGTTCTGGAGTTCGTTATTCGCTTTTTTTGCAAAAAACAAACCACTAATAATGGAGTCGTCATGGTTTTTACTGTGCTGATTTTTTTATGTTTGATGCAAAATAGTCGAATATTTCATACTATCAATCAGATTATTAGCCATGATGTGCCGCAATTCAGCACGCAGAGTTGGACGGCAGAACAATCTTTGGATGAATTAACCGTAAAGCCTTGTGAGCTATCTGCAAAATCTTTACGGGTTTGCATGGATGAACCGAATCTAAGCCTTGTATTGCTATTGCTGTTTTTCATTCCACTGTTACCTATCGTTTTCCGCCAATTACATTGGGTTCTCGATGTTCCGATTCTGCCTAAACCACGGCGAATACACCTCTTTTTTTGTCGTTTTCAAGAGTAACGTATAAAAGTCATTAGCTTTACCGCTAAACTGACTCTATTTGCGCTTTACACCATCTTTTATCAATATATTTTGCGCTTACTGTGACTCAGTAAGCCTTTTGAAAATGTGCTGACAGCATAACGACTTAGCTCAAAAAGCTCAGCCTCTTTATTGCTTAGAGAGCTGAGATTATGCATTGCTACGGAGACGAAATTGAAAATTGTTAAACCCTTTTTACTGATATTTGGCTTGTTAATATCGAGCTCAACCTTTGCCCAATCTACTGGGTGGATTGAAAATCCAAATCACCCGCCAGTTACCGCTAAGTTCATGCTTACTGGCGAGCTAGATCCCGTAAGCAAGACCTTGCCGGCGGTGTTAGAGGTTAAGCTTGACGGTGATTGGAAAACCTATTGGCGCAGCCCTGGAGAAGGCGGCATTGCTCCTAGTATTGATTGGGAACAATCGGAAAACCTTGCCAATGTAAGTTGGGACTGGCCCACACCAGAAGCCTTTTCATTACTGGGTTTACAGACATTTGGATATAAGCATGATGTGATGTTTCCGATGTTATTACAGAGTAAGGATATTAATAAACCTATTAAAATTAAAGGTTTGCTCACATTATCTAGCTGTACCAACATCTGCGTGTTAACCGATTATGAAATAAACCTAAACATTGATCCTAAGCGTATGACAGCGGATCCCGCCGCGATGTTTGCCTATAACAAGGCAACATCGAGCGTGCCACAGCATAAGACTGACGCCGACATTAACCTTGGTTGGGATCAAGAAAAGCGACAACTTGAAGTGTTACTAAACGAGGGCGATTGGCAATATCCGCAATTGATTATTGATGGTGAACCCGACGTTACCTTTAAATTAAAAAAGGTAGAAACCAGTACCAATGATCAAGGGGTTAAACAACTAAAAGCCATTTTTGATGGTAGCAGTTGGTTAGGAGAAACGGATCTCATTGGTAAATCGTTAAATGTCACTGTGATAGAGGCGGATACGGCTATTGAGTACAGCGCACCGGTGACCGCGGTGGATATTATTGATAGTGGATCGTCATTACTGACTATGTTGCTGATAGCACTACTCGGTGGTTTGATCTTGAATGTCATGCCGTGTGTGTTACCGGTTCTCGGTATGAAGTTAAGTGCAGTTGTGGCCGCGCCAGAATTTAATAAAACTAAGATAAGACAACAATTTTTATCGTCAGCTTTAGGTATTTTGGTCTCTTTCTGGCTGTTAGCGGGCTTTATTCTTACCCTAAAAGTCACCGGACAAGCAATAGGTTGGGGCGTGCAATTCCAAAACCCTTGGTTTATTGGCTTTATGGCGTTGATCACCTCTGTATTTGCCTTAAACATGTTAGGGGCATTTGAAATTAACTTGCCTTCTAGTGTGCAAACAAAGCTGGCGACGACCGGTGGCAATGACAACCGTGGTCACTTTTTACAAGGGATGTTCGCGACACTATTGGCCACACCCTGTAGCGCACCTTTTTTAGGCACTGCAGTCGCATTTGCACTTGGGGCAGATGCTATCAGCTTGTTTGTTATCTTTACGGCCTTAGCTGTCGGAATGGCGTTACCATGGTTGATGGTCGCGGCAGTCCCGCAAGTGGCGAATTACTTTCCAAAGCCCGGTCGCTGGATGAATGTGGTTAAGGTTATTTTTGCAGGCTTATTGTTACTCACCAGTCTTTGGCTTATTAGCTTATTAGCCAACTTCATTTCAACGGGCATTCTATGGGTTGCTGCGGCGATATTAGTGCTGTTATTTATCACGTTGATGGCTAGGGTTCATGGCTCTGCTGCCGTGATCGCCAGTATTAGCATGGGTATTCTTGTCAGTGCGATAACTGCTTTTGCCACATCAGATAACTGGGCGCGTCCGTTACCCACAGATCTTAGTTGGACTCCACTGCAACAAAGTGACATTCAGGCAAAAGTCGCTGAAGGGAAAGTGGTCTTCGTTGATGTGACCGCAGATTGGTGTATTACCTGTAAAGCCAATAAAGTCGGGGTGATATTACAAGACCCTGTTTATAGCCGCTTAAAACAAAAAGATATAGATCTTGTTATCGGTGATTGGACTAAACCTTCGGCGCCTATTACCGACTATTTACAGAGCCATAATCGCTATGGCGTACCGTTTAATGTGGTTTATGGGCCCAATGCTCCTGATGGGATCGAACTGCCTGTGATTTTGTCTTCAAAGGAAGTGATCGCAGCGATCAATAAAGCCTCTGCTAAAGGTCCTTTTTAGCGTATACGGCAAACCTAACTCGCTAGCTACTATAGTGACAGACGCTAGCGAGCTAAACCTATATGACTGAAAACGGTTAAAAGGACCGTTTGAAGGTAGTATTTTTAAGAGAGTATTAAGATGACATTAAGCGTAAAAGCAAAAAGCATAATAGGCGTGGCTCTAGCGGTCATATTCACATTTATCGGGGTTCAAACGGTGAGTAGCGCAAGTGTTAAAGCGGATGAAGGTAAGCTTAGTGCAGGGCAACAGCAAGAAGTTAAGGGGATATTGAAAGAGATGCTGCTCAATGACCCAGATCTGCTTAAAGAGGCGATTATTGCTATGCAAGTACGCGAGCAAGGTTCGCAGAAAGCGAGCGCTAAGTCGCTCATCAAGCAGTATCAACAGGCGCTATTTAATACAAAAACAGATCCATGGAAAGGCGCTGAGTCGCCAGACGTTACCATGGTTTATTTTACCGATTTTAACTGTCCTTATTGTAAAAAATTAGAGCCAGAGTTGGAAAAATTAATAGCCGAATTTCCTCAGTTGAAAATCATTATTAAAATGGTACCGTTACAGGGACAAAGTGCTGTAGAAGCGGTCGAATTGGCGCAAACGGTTTGGCTGAATGAACCTGAAAAATACCTTGCACTTAAAAAGACTTTGATGGCAGCGCCTCGCCGGCTCGACTCCGCGACTATCGCCAAAGTGGCCAAGTTAACACACACGCAGAAGTGGCTGGGTAAAAATGACAGCCGAGTGGATGCCATTGTGGATGAAAATCTACAGTTAATGCGACAACTCGGTCTTCGGGGAACCCCAAGTATGATTATTGGTGAGCAGATAATCCCTGGTTTAGTACCGTTTGAAACGCTTAAACAAGAGGTTGAAAAAGCGCTTAAGGCACAAGGATAATGACGAAGCCGAATGCCTCTAAATCCCTATTGAGTAAAGTACTTTATGGGGCTAAACAAATAGCTATTATGCTGGTGGTTTTCACCTTGTTTTCTGCAGCGTTAGATCTGTGGCGCAGTAAAGATATCCCCACCGATAATCTGCCAGACTTAAAAGCGATGACTCTAAATGGTGAGCCCGTAGATATTCTGGCGATGAGTTATCAGGAGCCTGTTCTGCTGTACTTTTGGGGAACATGGTGTCCAGTGTGCAGCTTTGTTAGTCCATCGGTTGATATAATGGCGTCACAATATTCGGTGGTGACTGTGGCGATGAACTCCGGCAGTGATGAAAAACTCAGCCAGTATTTGAAGCACAAACAATATGATTTCCCCGTGGTTAATGATAAGAAGGGGCTACTTTCCCGAGACTTTTCAGTCAATGTGACGCCGACGTTGATGGTGATTAAAGACGGTGAACTGCAGTTCTATACCAGTGGTTTTACCAGCTTACCAGGAATGTGGTGGCGAATGCTGTTGGCATAAAGCCAGCTGTTCCCTCATGTTGTATTCAGTCTAAGGTAGCCAAGTCGGCTACCTTTTTATTATCTATTATATTTTTGCACTGAAGAGTTATCGGTGATCTGCACTCTGCTAAGCACTTCATCATTATAAATGAAATGGAAAACACCGCCGTCATTGGTGTTCTATACTGGTTAACATCTTTGTGTTTAACCGCGTTGGAGCTAGCCATGAGTCATACTTACAAGATTATTGAGCTTACAGGTTCATCCCCGATTAGTTCGGATGATGCAATAAAAAATGCCATTGCGGCGGCAAATGAGTCAATACAGCATATGCGCTGGTTTCAGGTGACCGAAACTCGGGGTCATTTGGAGGAGGGGATGGTGGCTCATTGGCAAGTGACAATCAAAGTAGGTTTTACACTTAATCCCAAATAAATACAGTTAATATACCGAAGGGCTACTCTATTGTGGGCAGCCTTTAGGCATCTCGTGGCAACCCTTTTTCTACCGTCCGAATGACCCGCTGTGTTTTACGGCTTAATAGGCTCTGTTTGGTACTTTGTTGTTCGAGTGCCCAGTCAATATGTTCAGCTACCATCTCATCAACTTCATCCGATAATTTGCGCGCTTCAAGTGCCGACATGATGGATGCTGAAGTCGGTGCATTGCCAAGAGCGATAGCGATATTTCTAAGCCAACGTCGATGACCTATTCTGCGGATCGCACTGCCTTCGGTTAGCTTTAAGAACTCAGCTTCACTCCATGCAAATAACGTCAATAATTCAGGTTGCTGTAACGGAGTGCGAGTGTGAAAATCTTGTTCAGCGGTGATAGGTGCCTGACTATTGATAGGACAAACGAGTTGGCAATCATCACAACCGTAAATTCGATTGCCTATGGCCTCACGAAACTCGACCGGAATAGCCCCTTGTAGTTCAATGGTAAGGTAGGAGATACAGCGGCGCCCATCAACCACATAAGGCTCGACAATGGCGTTAGTCGGGCATGACTTAATGCAGGCCACACAGGTGTTACAGTTCTCGCTTACCGGAATATCGACAGGCAGAGGCAGGTTGATAAACAACTCACCGAGGAAAAACCAACTACCAGCTTCTTGATTGAGCAGTAAGCTGTGTTTACCCGTCCAGCCTAAGCCCGCTTTATCGGCGAGAGGCCGCTCTAGCACCGGCGCTGAATCGACAAAAGGACGGGAGTTGGATTTACTGAACCCCATCTCTTTTAGTTCAGCCTCTATTCGATCTCCCAGTTTTTTGAGTCGACTACGGATCATTTTATGGTAGTCTCGGCCGCCTGCATACCGCGAGATATAGCCTAAGTTGGGATCTTTTAGATTGGTGGCAAAGCCTGCATTAGGGGGCAGGTAATCCATTCTTGCGGAGATGACTCTTCGGGTACCAGGGTGTAACTCATGTGGCCTGGCACGCATCATACCGTGATTAGCCATATAGCCCATGTCACCATGGTAGTCGTTGTCTAGCCATTGCTGCAGTTTAGGTTCTTCGGCCGTTAGATCTGTGTCGCAAATGCCGATCTGCGCAAAACCTAACTCTTGACCCCAGGTTTTAATTTTAAGGGCCAATTCGCCGAGTTGAGTGGGCGTTAAGGTATCAATTGCTGCAGGTAGTGAAGGAGTGTCTGGCATAGCTCTAATAACGGCTTGAAGTAACGGCTAATGATAGCAGTTATTGGGAGGGAATAGGTATCCCCGCCTTCTTCTCTAACTCATTTTTACTTGGTTGCGTCCATTGCTTTTGGCTTGATAGAGCGCATCGTCAGCTTTTTTGAGGAGCAGTGACAGCTTATCATCTGTGGTAGAAAGGCCAGCAACTCCAGCACTGATGGTTAGAGCAAAGCCCCGTGGAAACTTGCAGAAGTTAGCCTCACAGACTGTTTTTATAAGATTCTGAGCAATTTTATACGCTTGAGCTTTATCAGTCTCGGGTAAGATTATCAAAAACTCTTCGCCACCAACGCGTGCAGTTGGGTACTCGGAGGAGAGTATTTCTCGACAGGTATCAGCAAGCAGTACTAGCGCGTGATCGCCCACCTCGTGACCGAAGTTGTCATTAATAAGTTTAAAATGGTCAGCATCAAATATAATCACAGATAACGGCGTTTGTGTTTTCTTTGCTTCCTCAAAACAGCGCTGCGCTTTGGTATAGATATAACGACGATTAGGTAATTGTGTTAAATGGTCAGTCAGTGCGAGTTCCGATAATAATTTGTTCTTTTGCGATTGCTTATAAGCAAAAAAGGAAATAATAATGATAAGGAAGCTGCCGAGAAAAATGATGATCCCTTGCTGGATTTTATTTTGCTCTAACATCGCAAACTCAATCTCCTTGAGCCGCTGATTTTCTATCAGGTGGCGATTCTCTGCTTCTATTTGATCAACATTAAAGCGAGTACGCATTTCAGTTGTATAGCTTGAAAGCCGCTTTAAATCGAGTTCTTTATGTTGCTTCACATACTCATTAAGCGCGCGGTAAGCTTGTTGCCAGTTATTTTGACTCAGAAATATTTGGCTTTCGACTAGCTGCAATTCTGCTAAGCCTCGGATATTTTTTACACGCTTGAAGGCTGCTCGTGCTAATGCCAGGCTTTCGTGAGCCTGAATTAACTTGCCATTGGCAAGGTATGTTTGCGCTCTAAATAGGTGCATAAAGCTGTAAAAGGCTTCATCGGTAGGCAAAATAAAAGGTTCAGCTTCATTTAAATATTGATTAACTTTTTTAAAGTCACCTAGCTTAATCAAGGTACCAGCCATATTTACCGCTACCCTTGCTTGTTGTAACTCTTGTTTATTGGCTTTCCAGTATAAGTAGCCTTGTTCGAAAAGTTTTTTGGCGGTCTGTAAATTACCTAACTCTTCTTCGGCAATAGCAATGGAAACTGTTACAGCAATAGCGGCATCAAAGTCTTTGTCTGTGATGTAGCTATGTTCCAATTTTTTATAATAACGAATCGCATTTTTTTGATCGCCAAAACGACGATAGCTGGTGGCTATCTCGTAAAGGTTGAACTTTACCCATGCAGGCAAATTTAAACTTTGATACAGAGATTGAGAGGTGATTAGGTCTTCAAGGCCTTGGGTGAAATTTCCTTGGTAGGAATTTAAGTAACCGCGAATACTTCTGGCATCAGCAATCAGACGTAGGTCTTCTAATGCATATGCATCATTTACCGCCTTGTTATAGCCTTTTAGCGCTAACTCGACATCCCCATTCTGCTCAGTAAACCAAGCTTGGCACAGTTCTAAGTCTAATTTATGGCTTGGGAAGTCAGCTAAATCTGGTTTGGTTAATGCGTGTTGTGCAAAGGCTAAAGCTTTGGAGAGTTGGTCTGCTTCGTTGGGATCAAATGCCCAGCAACGCACGCGAGTTAGCTGCAGTTGTCTTGAAGTATCATCTTTAGCGATTATTGCTTCTAGTCGTTCAATATAGGTGTTAAGCGTTTGGTTGTTAATCACAGTACCGCTATTAATCAAGGTAAATAGCGCATCGGCTTTATCTGTGTTGCTTTGCTCGGCATAGCAGAATGAACTCACTGAAAGTAAGCTTGCAAATAGCATGATTTTTACTAACAAAAACGGCTTTGGCATTTAGCGTTTGCTTAGTCCTGAAGTCATTGATATTCATGGTTAGCATACACGATATAATATTTTTAGAGTCATTTTTTGGTCACTAAGGCTAGCAAGCCAATATTGCCGCCGACAAGTTTTGCATTTACTAGTTGGGATCTGTATAACAACGCCGTGTTTAAAGGACTAAATCCTCAAAGGTAATGTAATGAAAAAGATTTTGGCTTGTTTGCTGATGCTGATGAGTTGGTCAGTATCAGCTAAATCAGATTTAGAGCAATCAGGTGATATTTTACATCTTCTCATTCCAGTCGCTGCGCTCGGTGGCAGTTTAATGTACGAAGATGACTACGAGGGCGCATGGCAGTTGGTTAAGACTGGCGTGGTTTCTCGTCTTGTTGTCGAAGGGCTTAAATATACGGTAGATAAAGAGCGTCCAGATGGTTCGGGTGATGATTCATTTCCGTCAGGACATGCTGCTGATACCTTTGCTGCAGCCACATTTGTACAGCAACGCTATGGTTGGAAGTGGGCTATTCCTGCCTATGTTGGCGCGGCATATGTTAGCTATACACGGGTAGAAAGCGATAAGCATCAGCTCGAGGATGTGTTAGCGGGCGCGGCAATCGGTGTACTATCTGGCTTATACTTTACCGACCCATATAAAGACATTACCATCACGCCAATTGTAGGTAACGGCAATTATGGCGTGTATATTAGCGGCACTTTCTAGGCCGTATTGTAAAATTGTAATAGAGATCAAAAAATGACTGAAGTAAACGCTGAATATAAAGCTCGTGCTGAGCTGGTGGCATTAAACGTGTGTAATACCGTTATGCCAATGGATCAAATCCCAGAGAGCTTGTTAGAAGCTTATGCCAACCTTTGTAATGAGTTGATTGAAGATACCGATCTTAAATTCAATAGTGGCTGGAACGCCTTACCTGCTAGCGCCAGAGCACTATTGCCGCAAGAAGATTTTCACGGTTTTTATATTGCTAATGCTTGGTTTCAATTGAGCCGCGTAGCACAAGATATTGCCGACATGGCCGACTCAGATGATGAGATCGCCGAGAAAGAATACAACGGTATTTTCACCCGTTTATCAGATGCTTCACTCAAAGAGAGTGTTCGTAAGCTGAAGAAAGCCCGTACCGATCGCTCAATGCTTAACAGCATTAAAGCCGTTATCGAAGGTAAGTAAACCCTTACGTTTGTGTAAAATGGGTTAAAGACTGAGGCTATGGGGGAACTAAACCGTAGCCTTTTTTGTGTCTGGATGACTTATTATTGTTGGATAGGGGATACCCGTTGCCAAAGGTCGTCCTCCTAAGAGTCGAACGTGCAACCTCATTGCATACGGCTCAAGTTCTACTAAGGCATATTACGTTACTCTGTAACCTCACAAAGCTGGCAAGACAGGATTAAACTAAGTGTTTCAGCCTTTCATTACTGAGTTTCCATTCGTTTAAGTAAGTTTAATATTCAGGATTGTAGGGCCTGTTCACGTGTCTTCTTATCGGTGTATGGGCTATTTGCACAAGGTTAAACGCACAGTTCATTGCTCTTGCTAGCTTTAATAAGTAGTTTCCTGCTGTACCCACTGATATTAAACTCGAGAAAATCAAAGGCTACATTGATATGGGTACCATGCATTTTCTTTGCAGAGTATTAATCCTCTTTCTTGTAGATATCGAACAAGTTGCGGTTTGATTTCATTGATGAGCACTTCCTTTGAAGTATCCGTAATCACGAAATCATCAGCGTATTCTATAAATTTGATGCTATCGCCTTTCCCATCCATGTGCAATGGACTTAACCGGCAAACAACATAAGAGTTGGAGGGACTATCACACCCTAGGGCGTTCCTTCCGCCGCTTTGTAACCACCATGCCTCAGTTTACAGGCGGAGGGCATCTGTAATTATAGAAATAATGCGATGAGGTACTAAGATAAATTTCAAGTGATGCTTGAAATTATTAGATTATCATTCTATAACTACTGAACTATGGTCAAAAGAAATTCTTTGCTGCTCACTTTGTAAGTGGGAAGTCAGTTTTAATAAAAAAGGAGACTATTACATTTCTATATTATTGGGATCTATAATTCAGTCCAGCAGATTGTAAATAAGCACCTGTTTACTTTTTACGATGATGGATTCACTAAATATTAGAATGGGATACTAATGGAAGTTGATTACAATAAGCTTAGGTTACTGATTGAGTTATCAAAATATGGGAACCTGAAAGACGCTTCTATCAAGATGTCTCGCTCAGTTAGTTCTTTAAGTAAAGATCTGGCAGCCCTTAGACTACAGCTGAATGATGCTCTCTTAGTTAGGGTGTCAGGAAAGCTTCAAATGACAAGTTTTCTTGAAAATATTCACTCGGAACTAGATAACGGGTTCAAAAAAATAGATGAGC
>NZ_PJBM01000169.1:0-26323 GCF_002836075.1 Shewanella sp. GutDb-MelDb
GCGATGTAAGCAGCATTATGGCCGTCGAGATTACACGATGGCCATTATTTTAAGAGCCGATATAACGCTATAACCGCTTTAATCAAACCGTCATTATCAACATATAAAGACCTAAAGCAGCTAGCTTACTGACAAATCAAACTAGATTTCTCAAGGTCATAAATATCGCTACAGCATCCCTTCTCTTTCTACGAGACATTCATAAGAAGCCATTTCGAATTCTCGACAAACCCAAGGGCGATTTTCATAAATAGAGCACATCAGTGTCTCCCGATCTAATGCTGCACACCAACCATCCTCTAAACGAAACATCGTTTCGCCGCCCCAATTATCAACAGCAATATACTCTTCAGGAACACCAGTATCAGTCAGAAGAAACACCTCTAAACGGCAGCAGCAAGCCTGACAGTTTGAACAGGTGACTTCCTTTTCTGGTATATTTTTAATATTAATGGTCATGCGCGTCATCAAATCGAATAATCGGCTATTTTACCTCAACTAGAACAAATTAGAAATTAGCATGATTAGCACTTGATGTGTTAGCAGGCAGAGCAAACCTCCACCTTCAATGCCATTCCATTAGTATTTGGTTAGTGAGTAAACTTTAGTCCTTCTTAGTAGAAAGACTAATCGTTAGGACCAATGAAACCTAAACCAAGCGATGAATCCTTTACACTGCTAACAAAACATCGGTGCGGATGATGTATTTAACACCTTTAGTGATCGCAACAGAGCTATGAATACAGTGCATAGGATGCATTCCGTGTGGAAAACACAATACTCCACCAGCGGGTGTTCTGACATCGACATTAACAACCTCATCGCCTGCTTTTGCGGGTTTAGTGGCATCGTTTGCGTTCACCAAAAAACGAGTTTCACCGCCTTCAAAGTCTTCGCTAAGGAGAATTAAGAAGGTCATTTGACTAAAACGATCTGGGTAGGCATTGGCGATTAACTGGTTATCTATAATTCGGCTGCCAGGCCAAGAACCATCGGAGTGCGGTTTAAAATAATCATCTTGGCTATAACGATAAAAACGAAAACGTGCATTAATACCTAATGCTTTATCGCCGTTAAAAATACCCTGTCTATCATCCATCAAATGAGCAATACGTTGCCAAATAGTGCCATCTGTTTTTGGGTCAACAATCCAGGTTAAGCTATCGTTATGGCGAACACTTCGGGGTAACGACACTGCTGCATCTGGTAAAAACTCAAGTTGCTCACTTATCTCAATTAATCTTTTGCATTCATCTTTAGACAGCACGTTTAACAACTGAAAAGCGCCGGGTACGTCGGCAAGTTCCCGGCGCTCTACTTGGCTAATATCAAAATCACTGCTTAGCTTGGCAGGATTGAATGTGCTGTTGCCCCATGCTGGTAATGCTGGATGCTCAGCGCCGGGCTCAAACGCGGCAACAAAGAACGATTCTGGCTTATTTTCTTGTCTCATATTCGACTCAACTGTATTTAATTTTATGTGATGGTTACTGACGCTATTAACGACATAAGGTGCTGCACCGAGTGATTCTATTTACTGAGCACTCTTACTTGAGCAAATTGTCGGTGGCCAGCCGCCGTGCCATGAAAACCAAAGCCACTTTGCTTAGCACCGACCCAAGGCCCTGCTCCACCAGCACCTTGATTTACGCCCACCATGCCAGCCTCCATCTGCTCTGCAACATCTGCAGCGCCAACGCCGCCAAATACCGCTGCACCAAGTCCATAAGGGCTCGCATTTGCGCGTTCAATGGCTTCAGATATATGATTGAAACGACTGATGGCAACTATAGGGCCAAAGGTTTCATGCGTCTCTAACTGCATATCAGGGGTGATATTTGTCACAACCGTTGGCTGTACAAAAGGCGTTTCATAATGCGCTTGGCCTAAAAGGAATTTTGCACCTTTCTGCTCGGCATGTTTAAGCTGTGAGATAATGCCCTGATGCTGCTTATGATTAACAATCGGCCCTATATTAACGCCAGTTTGATCCCAAGCGCCCACTCGGTAGCGGCGAGCAAGCGCCACCACCTTTTGCTCAAACTCATCGGCAACTCGCGCATCGACATAGACCCGTTCAGTCGACGTACACATCTGTCCTGCATTCTCAAATGAACTTGCCACGGCATACTGCACCGCTTTATCGATATCAGCCGTTGCCATGACGATCATAGGATCGTTACCGCCAAGCTCCATCACGAGTCTTTTAAGAGACGATGCCGCCGACGCCATTATGTGTTTGCCCGCAGCAAGCGAACCGGTGAAAGCCACCATATTAATATCGGCATTGACTAACGCCTTACCTGTGTCAGCCCCACCGTGAGCGACTTGCAATACGCCGACCGGCAATACTTCGTTAAGTGTGTTAACGAACAAGTCGGCCACCAAGGGGGTTTCTTCTGATGGTTTTAATATCACGCTATTACCCGCCATGAGCGCAGGCAGTAGCAAGTTATTCGCCATCGCCAGCGGATAATTCCACGGTGAGATAACAGCGACCACGCCCAAAGGCTTATATTGCAGCTCAGCGCCATGCCCCAAAGATTCAGGCTGCAACGCTGCAACAATTTCTTGGCAAAAGTAATCAGCATTTTGCACTGTACCTGCCGCCTCATAACCTGCTCTGCGGTAATCCTTTCCCATCTCTTTGCTGATTAATAGTGCCAGCGACTCCTGCACTTTTGCAAGATTCTCATAAGCTTGAACCACTTTTTTCTGGCGCTCTATTAACGATAACTTAGCCCACGTTTTCTGTGCTTTTTTTGCTTGGCTAACCAAGTCTGGCATACGTTCAATCGTGGTGACGGGAACTTCGCCGAGTGGTTTTTGATCGATTGGATCGTAAGATATTAGCATTGTCATCTATTTGCTTCCTTAAAAAGGCATTCACTTATCGTGATGCAGAGCAATTTATCTTTGGTTCTTAGGGCATATTTTGCTAGAGTGGAGAATTAAAGCAACCAGTATACTTTTAGTAACCACTGTAAATTTGATTGCGACATGATAAATAAGACTTTAAATACAATGACTAAAGATGAAAAAATAAATATTCAAAACTGCGAGCAGCCTTGCCTTATCGAGCGAGGAATGCGCATTTTAGGCGGCAAGTGGAAAGCGTCTATTTTGTGGCATTTAAAAGATGGGCCAGTGCGATTCAATGAGCTGTCACGCATGTTAGGAGGTGCCAGTAAGAAAATGGTTGATCAACGTCTTAAAGAGCTAGAGAGCCAAGGACTGGTTATCAGAGAGGTGATTTGTACTCGCCCTATTGCTGTCACTTATGAGATCACCGAGTTTGGTCGCACCGCGTTAGAGATATTAGAAAAGCTAAAAGACTGGACTGAAGAAAGTGATTTTTAGCATAACAAGCAGAACACGTACATTGGTGTTCTGCTTCTTATGGTTAAGATTAACCAGCTAGGTTACCGTTATGTTTAAACAGTATCGCTTGGCACCCTCACCCAACCTTCCATCAGTATTCGAGCACTGCGGCTCATAACTGCTTTGTTCACCTTCCATTGACCATCAACTCGTTTTGCTTGAGCACCCACTTTTAAGGTGCCAGATGGATGGCCAAATAGCACAGACTCACGTTCAACGTTACCGGCAGCAATACTTACCAGCGTGCCAGGAATTGCGGCTGCGGTGCCAATGGCTACTGCAGCAGTGCCCATCATTGCGTGATGTAACTTGCCCATAGATAAGGCGCGCACGTTAAGGTCGATATCGCCTTTAGCGATAGCCTTGCCACTTGAAGACGTGTAATCAATAGGCGCGGCGACGATGGCCACTTTTGGGGTATGTTGCCGACCAGCAGCTTCATCTATATGGCTAATAAGCCCCATTTGCACGGCGCCATAAGCGCGTATGGTTTCAAACATCGTTAACGCGTTAGCGTCACTGTTTATCGCCTCTTGCAATTCGGCACCGCTATAACCAAGATCTTGTGCGTTAACAAACACGGTAGGAATGCCTGCGTTAATCATGGTGGCTTTTAACACCCCAGCAGCGACAACGTCAGTCGGTACGATTAATTCATCGATTAGATTGCCTGTGGGGAACATTGCTCCTTCGCCATCGGCGGGGTCCATAAACTCGACTTGCACTTCAGCGGCTGGGAATGTGACACCATCAAGTTCAAAGTCACCGGTTTCTTGCACTTCACCATTGGTGATAGGCACATGGGCAATAATGGTTTTACTGATGTTTTTTTGCCAAATTCTAACCACTGCAATCCCATTTTCAGGAATACGGCTGTTATCAACAAGTCCGCAGCTAATGGCAAACGAGCCAACCGCGGCAGATAAATTACCGCAGTTACCACTCCAATCGACAAAAGCCTTATCAATAGCGACTTGTCCGAAAAGGTAATCGACATCATGATCGGGCTGAGTACTGCTTGCCACAATCACCGTTTTACTGGTACTTGAGGTTGCCCCACCCATACCGTCGGTTTGCTTGCCGTAAGGATCTGGGCTGCCGATCACTCGAAGTAGCAGTGAATCACGGGCGGGACCTGCCACCTGCGCAGCTAGTGGCAGATCGGTTAAATTAAAAAATACACCTTTACTGGTGCCGCCACGCATATAGGTTGCTGGTACTTTAATCTGGGGTAAATGTACTGTGTTACGCGTCATAAGGATTACCGTTAGATTGCTAATATTGGGTACAACAGATCGCGGCGCCGCCACTAGAACCGTGAGTGAGCTTAGGTTCTTGTGCGCTGACATAACACCGCGAGAGCAAGTAAACCCTGCGCGGGCAGTCGATGCACTGAGTCAATGGCGTTATTGCCGCGAAGATGAGCTGCGGCGACGGGGATGTCGCTGCAGAGCCTACAAGCATTTGCTTGCGGGATCTCATCTGCGTTGCAAGATATAAAGTCTACGCGACTGAAGACTCTAAAAAGTCGTTGGCGAAGCGTTGTAAAATACCGCCAGCTTCATAGATAGACACCTCTTCGGCGGTATCCAAGCGGCACTTAACGGCTATTTCAACGCTCTCACCATTGCTGCGCGTCATAATCACGGTCAGTGCAGCGCCAGGCGTGCGATCACCCATCACATCATAGGTTTCTGTTCCATCGATTTGATGAGTATGACGGTTTTCATTATTAGTAAATTCAAGCGGCAATACCCCCATACCTACAAGATTAGTGCGGTGAATACGCTCAAATCCTTCGGCGACAATTACTTCAACACCCGCAAGACGAACACCTTTTGCTGCCCAGTCACGGCTTGAACCTTGGCCATAGTCTGCACCCGCAATAATGATCAACGGCTGCTTACGCTCCATATAGGTCTCAATCGCTTCCCACATACGCGATTCAGTGCCTTCTGGCTCGATACGTGCAAAAGAGCCCTGCTTCACTTCAACTTCGCCGGTTTTGCCAAGCTTAGTCACCATTTCATTAAATAACTTAGGGTTAGCAAAGGTGGCACGTTGCGCGGTTAAATGATCGCCGCGATGAGTTGCATACGAGTTAAAGTCAACTTCAGGTAGGCCCATTTTATCTAAATATGCCCCCGCTGCACTGTCGAGCATAATCGCATTCGAAGGTGACAAATGGTCAGTGGTAATATTATCGCCAAGTACCGCTAATGGACGCATGCCTTTCATTGTGCGCTCACCGGCTAGTGCTCCGTCCCAGTAAGGAGGACGGCGAATATAGGTACTCTGTGGACGCCAATCGTACTGTGGATCGTTATCAGAGCCGTATTCAACTTTAATATCGAACATGGGTTCGTAGACTTTGCGGAACTGCTCGGGTTTAACACTTTGAGCAATGACTGCATCAATCTCTTCATCGGATGGCCACAGATCTTTTAGCATAATGGCATTACCATCCGCGTCAGTACCCAGCACATCTTTTTCGATATCAAAACGGATTGTTCCGGCAATCGCGTAAGCGACGACGAGTGGTGGTGATGCTAAAAACGCTTGTTTGGCGTATGGATGAATTCGGCCATCGAAGTTACGGTTACCAGACAGTACCGCAGTGGTGTACAAATCGCGTTCAATTACTTCTTGTTGAATCACTGGGTCCAGTGCGCCGCTCATGCCGTTACACGTTGTGCAGGCAAAACCGACAATACCAAAGCCTAATGCTTCAAGTTCTGTTAGCAGATTGGCATCTTCAAGATAAAGCTGTACCGCTTTTGAACCTGGAGCGAGTGAGGTTTTTACCCATGGTTTACGGGTTAACCCTTTAGCATTCGCGTTGCGAGCAATAAGTCCTGCGGCAATCACGTTGCGGGGGTTTGATGTGTTAGTACAGCTGGTGATCGCCGCAATAATGCAGGCGCCATCAGGCATTAAGCCCTCTTCATTTTCAACTACGCCACTAATGCCTTTTTCGGCAAGATCCTTGGTTGATACTCGGCGATGAGGGTTAGATGGACCTGCAATATTACGCCCGACACTGGACAGGTCAAAACGCAGTACCCGCTCGTACTCAACCTCAGTTAATGTATCAGCCCATAGGCCTGCACGTTTTGCATAGGTTTCAACGAGCTTAACTTGCTTGTCTTCACGGCCTGTGAGTTTAAGGTAATCGATGGTCTTATCATCGATATAAAACATCGCCGCTGTTGCACCAAACTCTGGCGTCATGTTTGAGATGGTTGCTCGGTCGCCCAACGTTAGGTTTGCAGCGCCTTCACCATAAAACTCAAGGTAAGTAGAAACGACTTTTTCATTGCGTAAAAATTCAGTAATAGCGAGCACAATATCAGTTGCAGTAATGCCATCTTGGCGCTTACCCACCAGCTCAACACCCACAATATCTGGCAGACGCATATAAGATGGTCGGCCAAGCATGACACTTTCAGCTTCAAGACCGCCAACACCAATGGCAATAACACCCAGTGCATCAACATGAGGTGTATGGCTGTCGGTACCCACTAAGGTGTCCGGAAATGCCACACCTTCTCGAGCCTGCACCACGGGAGACATCTTCTCTAAGTTGATTTGATGCATGATGCCGTTACCTGGCTGGATCACATCAATGTTCTTAAAGGCCGTTTTGGTCCAGTTAATAAAATGAAAGCGATCTTCATTACGTCGATCTTCAATAGCGCGGTTTTTCTCAAACGCGTCTTTCTCAAAACCGGCGTGCTCTACAGCCAACGAATGGTCGACTATCAGCTGTGTTGGTACCACTGGATTTACTTTTGAAGGATCCCCGCCCCTATCTGCAATAGCATCACGCAGACCTGCTAAATCAACCAAGGCAGTTTGGCCTAGAATATCGTGACACACTACTCGAGCAGGATACCAAGGGAAGTCTAAATCACTTTTGCGCTCAATGATCTGCTTTAAACAGTCAGTTAGCGTTTCTGGGTTGCAGCGACGCACTAAGTTCTCGGCATAAACACGAGAACAATATGGCAGCTTACGATAAGCATCTGGGCTAATCGCATTAACTGCAGCCTCGGTATCAAAAAAATCTAATTCAGTACCAGGTAACGGTTTACGGTAGGTTGTATTCATAAGGCGTTCCACTTAAAAAGCATGACATCACGTTGGGTGGGGTCTTATTCATTTACGGTCACTTCTTTTACGAAGTGGGCCCGCTTTGCATTGAAATTATTAGATAGAATAAAACCGTTTAAAATCAATAGTTTTTTAAGTAGTGACAATAAAATAAATTGCCACTACTAATTTCTATTGATTATCTTTCACTTATCGGAGAAACCTTACGCGGATCGCTACCGGTGTAATCTGCACTTGGACGAATAATGCGATTATTAGTACGCTGTTCCATAACGTGTGCCGCCCAGCCCGTAAGACGTGAACAGACAAATATAGGGGTAAACAACTTAGTTGGAATGCCCATAAAGTGATAAGCCGACGCATGGAAAAAGTCAGCGTTACAAAATAGTTTCTTGCTGTCCCACATAAACTCTTCACATGCGACAGAGATATCATAAAGTGAAGTATCACCAGACTCGTGAGCCAGCTTCTCAGACCAAGATTTGATAATCACATTACGTGGATCAGAGGTACTGTAGATGGCATGTCCAAAGCCCATTATCTTCTCTTTACGTGCAAGCATGCCCGCCATTTGCTCTTTAGCATCGGCTGGTGAGCTGAACTTTTGGATCATATCCATTGCCGCTTCGTTTGCGCCACCATGCAGTGGACCACGTAACGTACCGATAGCACCCGTAATGCACGAGTACATATCTGATAGCGTTGATGCACAAACGCGGGCGGTAAAGGTTGATGCGTTAAACTCATGCTCTGCATAAAGAATCAGTGATACATCCATAACACGGCGATGCTGCTCTGATGGCGCTTTGCCATTAAGCAGGTGTAAGAAATGACCGCCTATAGACGCTTCATCGGTAACACAATCTATCTCTACACCGTCGTGAGAGAATTTGTACCAGTAACACATGATGGCCGGAAACGCGGCTAATAAGCGGTTTGCCGAGGTAGTTTGCTCGCTAAAGTCATTCTCTGGTTCTAAGTTACCTAAGAAAGAACAACCGGTGCGCATCACATCCATTGGATGAGCATCAGCTGGAATGCGTTGCAGCACCTCTTTTAATGCTTGTGGCAGATCGCGCTGTGCAAAAAGCGCTGTTTTGTAGTGATCCAGCTGAGTTTGGTTTGGCAGTTCGCCATTAAAAAGCAAGTAAGCGACCTCTTCAAATGTCGCGTTATCTGCCAAGTCAGATATATCATAACCACAATAGGTTAGACCTGAACCTGATTTACCCACGGTACAAAGCGTTGTCTCACCTGCACTTTGACCACGTAGTCCTGCACCCGCTAACTTCTTATCTACCTTTTTAGTATCAGCCATTTCTATCTTCCTTCTATTTTTTGTTACCCGTCAAATGACGACTGCGGGTATTTATATTTTTATTCTAAAACGCAATTTCATCGCGCTTTAGATTTGTTTTGTAAGGTACTGCTGTCGAGCGTGTTGCTGCTTGCTTAAAGGTTTTTACCTTCAGCAAATAAACTATCTAGCTTTTGCTCATAGTCGTGATAACCAAGGTAGTCGTAAAGATCCATACGCGTTTGCATAGAATCAACCACCGCCTTTTGGTCGCCGTGGTCTAGAATCGAGGTATAAACCATTTCCGCTGCTTTGTTCATTGCTCTAAACGCACTTAATGGATAAAGCACCATAGACGCGCCCCACTCACCTAACTGCTCTTTGTTCCACAGCTCAGTTTGGCCAAATTCAGTGATATTGGCGAGAATAGGCACATCCAGCGCGTCAGCAAAGGCGCGGTAATGTTCTTCGGTTTTAACCGCTTCCGCGAAAATACCATCGGCGCCAGCAGCAACATAAGCTTTAGCACGTGCAATGGCCGCTTCAAGTCCTTCTTGTCCGAATGAATCTGTACGGGCCATAATGAAGAAATCTGGATCGGTACGAGCATCGACAGCCGCTTTAATACGGTCGACCATCTCTTCTGTTGACACAATCTCTTTATTTGGACGATGACCACAGCGTTTTTGCGCAACTTGATCTTCCATATGCACAGCAGCTGCACCGGCTTTTTCCATATCGCGAACCGTTTTGGCGATATTGAACGCGCCGCCCCAGCCAGTATCGATATCAACTAACAACGGCAGATCACATGCAGAAGTAATACGCTGCACATCAACAATCACATCGTTTAGGGATGTCATGCCCAAATCAGGTAAGCCGTACGATGCGTTCGCAACGCCGCCACCAGATAAGTAAATAGCTTGGTGACCAATTTTTTTCGCCATCATTGCTGAATAAGCATTAATGGTACCGACAATTTGTAGCGGACTATTGGCAACTAGTGCCTCGCGAAACTTCTTACCTGCGCTCATGTGCTGTTCCTTTCTTTGTTGCTCACACAGCTTGTTTAAACGACTTGTATAAATAGCTTATACAAGCTGGGCCCTGTGAAGATGATAATGATGACTTAACGGTTTATTGATTACGTTTTTATGATCTAACGGTTTCACTATTCGTTGAGCTATTTAGCTCAAAAGCTTGCTCTCAATACTCGATTTTGAATACAAGATATGACGGCGCATTAGCATTTCAGCGAGCTCCGCATCTCGGTTACAAATCGCTTGTACTATGTGTTTATGTTCATCAAAAGCGGTGGTCACACGCGGTCCACTCATTCCCAACTGAACGCGATACATGCGTACAAGATGATAAATACCATCCGTCAGCATCGAAATAAGGTGTTTGTTTTTGCTACCAACAATAATGCGATAATGGAAATCGACATCACCCGCTTCTTGATAATAAGACTGGCCCGATTGCACTTTTTCAAAATGAGAATTGAGCAGCGATTGCAGATCGGTGATTTCGCCATCTGTCATATTTTGTGCCGCTAAGCGTGCCGCCATGCCTTCGAGTGACTCACGGACCTGATAAAGCTCAATCAAACCTTCAGGTGTTAATGTCACCACTCTTGCACCAACGTTGGCTTTGCGCTCAACTAAATGGCTTGCCTCTAAACGGTTAATCGCTTCACGGATCACCGCTCGACTAACGGCATACTTTGTCGACAACTCGGTTTCACTTAACTTAGAACCCGCCAATATAGCCCCTTCTACGATATCTTTACGTAGCTGAAAAAAGGTCTTATCTGCTGACGTTACTGGCTGTTCGGTGAAAAATGTCATAAACCATCGTTGAGTTCTGCTAAAAGGATTGTCGACAATTTAGCGTCATTATGTGACCTAGTCAACACTTTAGCCCTAAATTGTCGACAAAGTAGAGTAAAGCATAATGGACGACTTTTGTTCACCCACATAAATATGGCAAATTTAACTGACAGTAAGAATCTCTAATTTTTAGCACTTAATAGCAGCATAACAAGGAGCGAACTTTAAATGATCAGTCTTTAAAATCACTACAGTAATGTTTAGATTCATGAGGTTATATTAAAGTTACAGATTAAACCTCAAGATTTAGAGTATTATCAAATAGACTCAGAACTGCTCTTTATTGGTTTTAATTTCACGAGTCACATTTGCATTGTGGGGACAAATATAGGCACTAGCATGAAGTCAACAAGTGTCGACAATATCCTTTATAGATAACGCAAGGTCGCGCTTCTTGACTATTTTGACTGTGTTGTAGGTTATTAGTGGAGAATGACTAAACGACATAGCCTCCGCCTTGTCAAAATAGCCAATAAACTGCGGTAAAAACAACCGTCAAAGAACCACACCCCCTAGGCTAGTTGCAGCTTTAGTGTCTCGTTTTTAACAAAAAAAGCAGCACTGAGTGCTGCTTATATAGATTGACTAAAAATAAAGATTAGTGAGCAGGAACATTCTCAACCTGCCAGTTACCCCCAAGGGCTTTATGGAGGCCAATGGTCATATGCGCAGTTTGTAATTTTGCAGCAACCACACGGTCTTTAATCATATTTTCTTGACGCTGCGCGTCCAAAATAGACAAATAGCCACTGAGTCCCGCTTTGTACAGTGATTTGGCTTTATTGACCGCATTAGTGGTCTCAGCTTCTGCTTCGCTGACGAGTTGCACATATTGCTGGCTATAGCCGTAGCCCTGCAATAAGGTTTCAACCTCACCAAAAGCGGCAATCACTGCATGTTGATAGCTGAGAACACTGGAATCGAACCGTGCCTCTTGCATTTCAACTATGGCATCACCTCGACCACCATCAAACACATTCCAACTCACACCTATGCTACCGGCCCATGCTATGGAGTCACTGCTAAACAAGTCGTCAAAGTCTTTTGCCAAAACACCAGGAGCACCCGTTAAGAATACTTTTGGATATTGAGCGGCGATGGCTGCAGCGCGCTCTTCATTAAGCGCTGCCATCTCGCGCTCGGCAATCCTGATATCCGGTCTGCGGTTAAGTAAATCAGATGGCAAGCCTGTTGGGATAACGCCATCAAAATTAGGCAGTGGCATAGGTTGACTAAAGCGTTGTTCACCCTGTTTTGGCGTTTCACCTAGCAAGATGACTAAGCGCTGTTTATGAGCATTTTCAGCAATATTAAGTTGTGGCACAACAGATTTCGTCACTGCTAACATGGCTTTAGCACGTGCTTCATCAAGCTTTGATCCATAACCGCTCTTAACCATTAACTGCACTAATTTGAGCGTCTTCTGTTGATCTTCAACCGTGTGCAGTGCGATCTGCTTACGTTCTTGAGCGCCACGCATTTGCAGATAATTATGGATCACATCAGAAGTAATCAGTGTTGTTAAGCCTTCACGCATAATGATCATCTGTTCTTTGCGGATAGCGGCGGCATTTGCTAGCCGGTCTATTCTGCCAAAGAGATCCGCCTCCCACGCAATCGTCGCTCCCGCAAAGAAAGCGCTATTGTTATCATCAACCAAGCCCAACTCTTCACCACTAACAGGGTTAGTCGCGGTTATCGCGCCCCCGAGTAAAGGGTCATTATCACTGATCTGATAGTTACCAAAACCCGCGCCCAGATTAACCGTAGGCACTTTAAATGACTCAATCGCACTTTGATAAGACTGCGCCATTCTGATGCGTTGCGCTGCGATCTTTAGCGGGATCGCTTGATTTTGCGCATCAATGACCAACTGATTCAAAATAGGATCATTAAACTGCGTCCACCATGCATCTGTATTAGCCGCGCTTCGCTCACCAGCAACCGTCCCAGCTGTATCTTGATACAAATATTCGCTGTCTAAGTTAGTGGTCGGCGCCTGATAATCAGGTCCTACTGCGCAACCAGTCATGATCATAGCAATCGCTAACGGCGCAATTTTATAGAGATTCATATTATTTTTGCTCCATAGCGGCACTAGAAAATATTGGGTCAGTTGCTTCTGCATTATCATCGCAGTTGCGATAAAACAGGCAGTAGAAGGCCGGCATAATAAACAGTGATAACACTGTCGCCGCTGCTAATCCGCCAATAATTGTTGCTGCCATTTGGTCAAACAATCTATCGCTTAATAGTGGGATCATCCCTAATGCTGTTGTCAGTGCACCCATAGAGATCGCCATCGTACGATTAAGGGTTGCCGCTTTTACTGCTTCTTGTAATGGCTTGTTATTAGCCCGTTCAAGCTCAATTTGATCCATCAGTACAATGCCATTTTTAATAATCATGCCCGATAGCGTAATGGCACCAATCAACGCCATAAAGCCAAAGGGTTTGTCTAGCAAGAGTAAGGTCCAAGTCACACCTATAGCCGCTAGTGGCAGAGTGATTAAAATGATTGCTGGCTGCTTAAAGCCATTAAACATCGCCACCATAATCACCACCATCATCAATAGCGCCTTAGGTAACTGGCTTAACGTGTCGGTGATAGTTCGGTTTTCATCGTAGTATTCACCGCCCCAATTAAATGCATAGCCCGCTGGGAGCTTAATGGCTTCAATTTGATCTTTTATCTGATTACGCACTACAGCAGGCGTCGCATCAAACACATCCGCTTGGGCTGTAATTGTCGGCACACGATTGCGGCGCCAGATTATGCTCTCTTCGCTCTTCAGCTCAAAGCTATCAACCACCTGCCCTAACGGCACACTGTTAACGCCTAGCAATGAACGAACAGGTAAGGTTTCTAAGCTACTTAGATCAGCATTTGCGCTTCTGAAACTAATAGGAATTAGCTGATCCCCCTGATTCAATGTACCCACAGTGACGCCCTCTGTGGCTCGCTTAATCGCAAGGGAAATATCGGTGCGATTGATACCAGCTCGGCGAGCCTGCTCCTGGTTTACCACTGGTTTAATCACTTTACTCAGCTGACGCCAGTCATCACGAACATACTTGGTATTACTGTTTGCCTGCATGATAACTTGTGCTTCAGCCGACAATCTATGCAAGACCTGTGGATCAGGGCCAGAGAAACGTGCTTCAACACTGTATTTATCTTTAGTCGCCAGCTTTAGGTTTCTAAAGCGAGGCTCAGAGCCCGGAAAGTTATTTGCCAGCCATATATCACCCCGTTTGGTGAGCGACTCAATAGCCTCGTAATCAACTACATTAATCACGATTTGCCCATAACTCGTATCAAAAGGTTCTGGTTCTACTGTGACTGAGAATCTTGGTGCACTTGCCCCTACGTAACTCGAGATAACCGCCACTTCGGGTTGTTTTATCAACCAGCCTTCAATTTTCTTCATATCAGCTGAAGTGCTTTCTATCTTAGCACCATTGGGTAACCAGTAATCTAAGAAGACCATAGGACGGTCAGAGCTAGGAATAAAATTGATAGCGACATAAGGGGCTGCCAATGCTGTCACCAATAACAACGGCACGACCATAGAAATCGCTTTGACTGGATTCATCACCGTCCAGTTAACCGATAATTGGTAACGACTTGGTTTGGCGTTAGCATCTACCTTTTTCGTGCTTGGCTTTATCCATAACCAGCACAATAGCGGTGTGAGTGTGACTGCCACAAGCCACGAAAATAGCAGTGAGGAACACATAATAACGAATACTGAACCAGCAAATTCACCCGAATCAGTTTGCGAAAACAAGACAGGGCTAGAGCCCATGATGGCAATAATTGTGGCAGCAAATAAGGGTTTAGATGTCTCTTTGACTGAATCAACTGCAGCTTTAGTGCGTTCAATCCCCTTATTTAACTTCACCACGAACAGGTCGGTGATAACAATCGCGTTATCGACTAGCATGCCCAGTGCCAAAATAAAGGTTCCTAACGAGACGCGTTGAAGGTCGACCCCTGCAAGGTACATATAAATGAGGGTTAACAAGATGGTAAAAACTAAGCTGCCACCAACAATGGTTGCGCTTTTAAAGCCCATAAAAATAAGCAGCACAACAAATACAATTGTGACACTCTCAAGTAGGTTCACCACAAAATCTTCTACAGACTTTTGAACTTCGTCTGGCTGAAAAGCAATAGTGCCAATTTCAATGCCTATCGGCAGCTCTTGCTGATATTCAGCAATGATCTGGGTTAAGCTTTCACCCAAGCTAACGACATTAATTCCAGAAACCGGACTCACGGCCAGTGTAACGGCTTGCTTACCATTGAAACGACTCAAAGTCATTGCGGGGGCTTGGTAACCTAAGCTGACATCGGCAATATCTCCCAATCTTAACAGTCCCGTGCTGTAGTCGCCGAACCCTCCTTTAATTGTGAGCGCTTTAATATCATCAATGGACTTAAAGGCGCTACTTTGGTCAACACGAATACGCTCATTGTCAGCTGCAAAGCTACCGCTGTTATAGGTTAAGTTCTGGGTTGCTAACTGATTAATCACCTGTGCAGAAGAGATCCCGTACTGGGCTAATCGCGCATCAGGAAGGTCAATATAAACCGCCTGACTTTGGACCCCGTGAAGCTGGACTTTCTTAATGCCATCAACGGTCTTAATTCGACGTTGTAGCTCTTTTGCGTATTGACGTAACGCTTCAGGCTGAGCGTTCTCGCCATAGACACTAAATAACATGCCGTACACTTCTGAGAACTCATCTTGCACTATGCTGACTTGCGCGGTAACAGGTAAAGTAAGCTTAACGTCATTGACCTTGCGTCTCAGTAAATCCCACTCCTGTGGTAACTCATCAGAATTAGTCGTTTCTTTTAAATCGACAAAAATCATCGAACTACCAGGACGAGACAAAGAGCGCAGCTTCCACACTGAGCCCATTTCTTGTAGCTTAGTCTCAATTTTATCAGTAACTTGTAACTCAACTTCTTTTGCAGAAGCACCGGGATAAAGCGTCACAACTACTGCGCTTTTAACCGTAAAAGTAGGGTCTTCCAGCTTACCCAGCTCAAAATAGGAAATGATACCGACAATCACACATAACACGCTAAAGAACAGCACAAACAGACGCTGTTTAATCGCAAATTCAGCCAAATTCATCATAATTCCTAATAGCTAAAAGCTTTAACAACGGTTTTGGTGACCGTTTGATTGGGTTGAAGATAATTAACACCGGCTGTCACAATGGCGTCACCCACATGTAAGTCTCCGCTTAAACAAACACTGTTACTCTGTAGGGATTGCACTGTAACGGCGGTTTCAATAACCGTTGTATCTTTAATGACATAAACACTTTTTCCTGCTTTATCTTGAATCAGCGCCGCGTAAGGTACGCAGTAATTGACCTGTTCATTGTTGAAATTCACCGCGACATTAACCGCTTTACCTGGCAACGCATCTGTTGGCTGTTCGATGACAAATTCAACGTTATAAGTCTGTTTAATCGGATCGGGCAAGGTGTCCATTGCGCTAAGTATTGACGTAAGCCCTTCCTCTCCATGCCAGCTAACCGATGCTTGCTGAGACAGCATCAACTGACCCATCAAATTTTCAGGCACATCGATAATGGCTTTTAACTCGTTAGGTTGATGCAGGGAAAAGACCGCTGCGCCTGAGGCCGTTTGTTCGAATGTTTGTTGAAACTTTGCACCTATAACGCCGCTAAAGGGGGCTTTAAGCTCAGTATAATCGAGAGCATCTTGGGATTTTTGCAGGTTCTGCGTCACAACATCGACCATGGCTAAGCTACGCTGAAAGCCGCTTTGGGCTCTATCTAGATTAACTTTAGAAATAGCATCATCAGCGATGGCTTGTTCGACTCGGTCGAGTTCAACTTTTGCTAGGTGGTGAGCGGCATTTGCTTCGGCTAGGCGAGCTTGTAACTCAACCACATTGACTTGGTAATCATGAGGTTCGAGCCTTGCCAATACTTGGCCTTTTTCGACAATATCACCGGTTTTGACCAGAATAGCTTCGATGGTACCCGAAACTTTGAAGGCTAAATTTGCAGTTTGCGTCGCTTCAAGCACGCCTGAAAATTGTTTAATACTGGCTTGCTGTGTATTGTCCAGTGTCATCACTTGAACAGGTCGTTCAGGCTTTAACATATCTATGTGCACAGAAGCTGGAGCCTGGCTGCAGGCTGAAGTGATCACTAATGCAAGTGGTGCTACAGCAAACTTTACGATTTTCGACGTCGGGTGGTTCATTATTTTCTCCCAATAGAACTATTGGGAGAGAGTGTATGTGTTTAACTTTGCAAGATAATCAGTCTTCCCGCACTACACTGTCACGAATTTCATTACAAATTCGCACGTTGTGGTATTTCTTGTAATAAAAAATCAATCAATAGCCGAGTCGGCAAGCTCATCCCTTTTCTATCTGGGTAGATAAGCCAAACATCTTCTTTCTTAGATTCATACTCAGGTAAGATCCGTACTAAGTTTTTGCTTTCAATTGCCGCCAATGCAAATAGCGGGGGCATAAAACCTATGCCCTGCCCGCCAACAATGGCTCGCCGTACAAAGCCCATATGGTTACAACTAAAGCGACAATTAACTTTAACGGTATCAGTAATTAAATCCCAGTTATCATCTAGTGTTCCATCAGGCCAGCGATAACAGATGGCTTGATGCTGTGCCAGTTCTGCTAACGACTTGGGCTCGCCTTTGTCTTGGATATACTCAGGGCTCGCATATATTGCCCGTCCAAGACTGAGCAAACGTCGAGCAATAAAGCCCGAGTCTTGAATTTTACCGGCATGAAGAACAAAGTCGAGCGCTTGAGAATAGATATCGGTGACATAGTTATTGGTGATCCGCAGATCCAGTTCAATATGTGGATATAACAGCTGAAACTTTGCCAATGCAGGCTGCAAAGCTTCATCGCTTTCAGGTAAAAAACCCACTTTCACTTTTCCAACGGGTTTGTCATCGATGTCGAGGAGCTTATTTTTAGCTTGCTCAAAGCCTTCAAGCACCGTTAATAACTCGTGATAATAAGCCTCACCATGTTGAGTCAATCTCAGTTGTCGGGTGGTTCTGAAAAAGAGTTGCGCATTGAGTGCTCGTTCCAATTCGCCTATTCGTCGACTGACGTTGGCTCGCGGCAGATCTAAAGCATTAGCTGCCGCAGTAAAACTGCCGAGCTTAACCACAATCGTAAATAACTTTAGATCTTCTATGCGCATACTAAACTGCCTTTATCGTGCTATTTATCTGTATTACAGAGGAAATTGATGCCAAAAAGTATCTGCCATCAAAAGACTAAGATTGCGTAGAACTGTAGCGGTTTTTAACATGCGGTCATAGTTTTGTCTGCCGCTATGTGGATTAACGCACAGATTACAATACGCAAAGTAACCAGCCGATATGATTTAAGCGGTAACAATTCGAGATAGGATCACGAGAGCTAGCGCTTATGGACGCTTCAAAGCCACGATAACTTTTTGTCTACGCTCCGCGCTATTAGCGAGCAATAGCAATTAACGGCATCAAACACTGCCAAGCATCAATGCTGTTTATACCATTAGTGATTATGAATCATTGCTTATCCCTGCCAATATTAGATAACCGCAAAAGCTGTAAAAAATAACTCAAAACGAATAGAGGTGGTGTTTATGCCCTTTCTCAAGATCTTGTTTAAGTGTAAAGTCAAATAAGGCTCGAGTGATTATTTGATACCAAAAGGAACTGATTATCAAAAGTTTGCCAAGAAAGAAGCTAAGACAAAGTGCGTTTCAACGCTGGGCATTACTAACATTTATGTTGATGAGTATATTTGCCACTCGGCACATCATTGCAGCTGAGTTTGTCGGTTCATTTGAATGCGAGCAGTGTCATCAGCAAGCTTTTAACGATTGGAGCGGTTCTGATCACGATATGGCAATGAAACACGCCAATAAGCACTCTGTTGCCGCAAATTTTAGTACTCAATTCACCTACCAAGGTAAGCAAAACCGTTTTTTTACTCAAGGTGATGAATACTGGGTCAATATCGAAGATGGCAGCGGGCAGTTCAACGATTTTAAAATAAGCTATACCTTCGGTATCGAGCCATTACAGCAATATATGGTTGAGTTTGAAGATGGACGCGTGCAACTCATCCCTTTTGCATGGGATAACCGCCCAGTCGCAAAAGGCGGGCAGAAATGGTTCCACCTATACCCAGACTCTAGCGCTAAACATGATGATTTCTTCTGGCAGAATGTAGGCCAAAATTGGAACTTCATGTGTGCAGATTGCCACTCAACCAATGTTAAAAAGAACTACGATTTCGAAAAAGATCGCTTCAACACGACCTTTTCCGAGATTAACGTCGGCTGTGAAGCCTGCCATGGGGCTGCAAGCAAGCATCTATCATGGGCGAATAAAACAGCTGAGTCAGCGTCGCAAGCCAAAGGCTTCGACAGAGTCTTAACCAAACCCGTGTCAAACTGGACATGGCAACAAGACGATGCTGGTAAAAGTGACTTAGCCAATACGGCCATTTACACCGCTAAACCCGTAGGTACACAACCCAGTGACCAATTACAAACGTGTGCTCAATGCCATAGTCGCAGACTGCAAATAAGCGATAGTAATCCATTAGTTAATACAGATTTTGGTGATCGCTATCAGTTAAACCTGATCAGCCAAGATCTTTATTATGATGATGGCCAGGTCTACGATGAAGATTACGTTTACGGCTCGTTTCTGCAGTCAAAAATGCATGACAATCGTGTGGTTTGTAGCAACTGTCATAACCCCCATTCGACAAAAACGGTACTGCCAGGTAATGCGTTGTGCAGTCAATGCCATAGTCCTGCTAAGTTTGATACTAACGAGCACCATAAGCATCAAGCCAATAGCAGTGGCGCTCAATGTGTGAATTGCCATATGCCACAAACAACCTATATGCAAATCGATAAGCGCAGAGATCATAGTTTTAGCATTCCAAAACCCGCAAACTCTCAGCGCATAGGCACCCAAAATGCTTGTAATCAATGCCATCAAGACAAAGACATAGCGTGGGCAGTCGATAAAACAACCGCTTGGTATCCAACATTAAACACCTACGATGCAACACATTTTAGCAGTGCTTTTGCTGGCGCTAGAGCGCGTATGCCCACGGCTGGAGATCAACTTTCCTATATTGCCCAAGACCACCAGCAAGCAGCCATTATTCGCGCTGGAGCGCTTGAGCGCTTACAGCAATATCCTGGTAGAAACGGGGTGGTCGCTATTGCAAGAGCGACTCGCCATGACGACCCTTTATTGAGATTTGGTGCAATACAAGGCAGTACTCCGTACCCGATTGCAGACAGATGGCGTATGTTAGCGCCGCTGCTTAATGACGATGTTCTTATGGTGCGCAGTCAAGCTGCAGGAGCATTAGCGGGGTTTTGGCCTGAACTAACCTCTGCGCAGCAAAAGCAATTATCAGCGCCATTGGCTGAGTATATTGAAATCTTGAAGTTTAATGGCGACCGTGGCTTTGCTCGTACTAACCTTGCTCATCTTTATGCTAATCAAGGTAAAGTAAAACAAGCTATTACAGAATATAAAGCCGCAATTGCTGTGCAATCAAATTATGCAGCTGCCTATATCAATCTTGCCGATCTCTATCGCTCAAATGAACAAGATACGCTGGCACTGACAACTCTCGAGAAAGGCATTAAGGCGCAACCCACCTCAGGTGCAATCCAGTTTAGTATGGCCCTTGCTCTTTTACGGGCGAAACAAACGGAAAAAGCTATGGAACACCTTATTCGAGCAACAGAGCTTGAACCTAATAACGCTCGATTTTGGTATGTGTACGCCATTGCCATAACGCCCGCTTCAGTCGTCAAAGCGGGCGCCGCATTTGATAAAGCTTATCAGATCAGTGGTAATCCGCAGTACCTATATGCTTTATGTGAGCTGATGCTAAGTCATCACAGCCCTCAGGCTAAGCAATGCTTACAGCAGTTATCGACTCGGGTACCCGCTGATACAGTCAATCAACTGAGGGCGCGTTTCCAACCCTAGTTTGCCGCATTGATGATGATCAATTTAGGTTAAATTAGAGGGTATGCACGACTAAACTCTTATGGATAATTCAATCTGCTCATGTACACTCATAACATACTGACTTATAGGATAAGTGCATGAGCCAACGTACGCTTCATAACCTTTTTAAACCAAAATCAGTGGCGATTATTGGCGCTTCAAATGACCCCAAACGAGCGGGTAATGTGTTGATGAAGAACCTGCTCTCAGGCGGTTTCTCTGGGCCTATTATGCCTGTAACGCCAAAATATGAAGCTGTAATGGGGGTGCTTGCTTATCCAAATATTCAAGCTTTGCCGCTTAAACCTGATTTAGCCATCATCTGTACCGCGGCGAGTCGCGTACCTGCCATTATCGAAACCTTAGCCCAGTTTGGCTGTAAAGTCGCTATCGTGATGGCGTCGGGGATGGCGGATGAGTTAACCGAAGATGGTATTAGCCTACTGACTCAAATGCAGCAGCATGCTAACCGTTATGGCATGCGCATTTTAGGCCCCAACAGTCTTGGCATGATCCTGCCTAACTTGGGGCTTAACGCCAGCTTAGCGCACACCAGTGCCCTGCCAGGAAAAATTGCGTTTGTGTCTCAATCAGCCGCAATATGCACCACGGTTTTGGATTGGGCTAATAATAAGGGTATTGGATTTTCATCATTTATTTCTTTAGGTGATGCTAATGATATCGACTTTGATGAACTTTTGGATTATTTAGGTCGAGATTCAAAAACCAACGCCATTATGCTGTATATCGATTCTGTTAATGAGAAGCGTCATTTTTTGTCTGCAGCTAGAGCAGCATCCAGAAATAAGCCTATTCTAGTGATTAAATCAGGGAGAAGCGCTGAAGGCACCAGCGCCGCACAACTGCATACTGGTGGGATCCCCGGCAATGATGCGGTGTATGAGGCTGCTTTCAGGCGCGCTGGTATGCTGCGCGTAAATGACTTAATCGAACTCTTTGCCGCAGTAGAAACGTTAGCGCACTCAGCGCCCTTGCAAGGTGAACGTCTTGGGATAATCAGTAATGGTGGTGGCCCCGCGGTACTTGCTCTTGATGTGTTAATGTTAAGCGGCGGCAAGTTACCGCTGTTATCTGCCGATATTCATCAAAGATTAAATGCACTGTTACCAAAAAGTTGGTCAGGACAAAATCCCGTCGATATTGGCGGGGATTCCGATGCACAAAGGTATGCAAAATCACTTGAGATCATGATGGATAGCGATAACTTGGATGCTATATTAATCTTGCACTCGCCTTCAGCATTAGGCGAAAGTGTTCAGATAGCAGAAGAGATTGCTAATACGATCGCAAAACATCCCAATAAAAATAGAGTCAATATCTTAACCAACTGGAGCGGTGAAGATTCAGCTTATGCTGCGCGCAAACACTTCTCCCGTTCTGGGATCCCAACGTATCGCACGCCAGAAGGCGCCGTCGGCGCCTTTATGCACATGGTTGAATACCGCCGTAACCAAAAATTGCTGCAAGAAGTGCCACTATCGATCCCCGATAATATTCCAGCTAATACCGAAGTGGCGCGTGAAAGACTGCAACACGCTTTAAGCCAAGGTAAAACCATTTTAGAAACCCATGAATCACGCAGTATTTTAAACGCCTATGGTCTTAAAACGATTGATACTTGGTTTGCCAGTAGCCCTGAACAAGCAGTTGCCTTAGCCAATCAAGCTGGCTACCCTATCGCGTTAAAAGTGCAGTCTCCTGATATCCATCATAAATCTGACGTACACGGGGTGATGTTAAACCTGACTTCCGATCAAGAAGTTAAGCATGCCGCAAAATCAATGATTGAACGAGTGATCTCGCTTAATCCTGACGCCAGAGTTGAAGGACTTATAGTACAAAAAATGGCGTTAACAGCCGGAGCACAAGAGATTAGGGTCGCTGTGGCGAATGATCCAGTATTTGGTCCCGCGATATTACTCGGTGAAGGTGGCTCTGAATGGGACCCAACAAAGGATGCCGCCGTTGCCTTGCCGCCATTAAACATGACCTTGGCTCGTTATATGGTGATCCAAGCCCTCAAAACTAAGAAGCTTAAAGATAGACATCTACCCCTTGGGCTCAATATGAATGCCCTTTGCGTAATGTTAACGCAAATATCGCATCTGATTATCGATTGTCCAGAGATAGCCTCGTTAGATCTAAATCCTGTTTTATGTGCGGGCACATCAATCACGCTATTGGATGTGAATATCCAACTGCATAAAGAGCCAGTAGACAATGCAGGCCGTTTAGCTATCTCTCCGTACCCTAAAGAGCTTGAGCAACTAGCGACGCTTAAAAACGGCCAGCAAGTGATGTTACGGCCTATTTTGCCGGAGGATGAACCTAAACATTTGGCGTTTGATAACTCATTGTCTGATGAAGATAGATATAAACGCTATTTTGGTGTTCGCTCTAAAATGACACATGAGGAGATGGCGGTACTCACCCAGATTGATTACGCTCGCGAAATGGCCTTTATCGCCACCACCAAAGGGGAAGATGGAGAGGATATTACCTTAGGTGCTATTAGGGCCTCTATCGATCCTGATAACACCGAGGCTGAATTTGCGATGGCAGTAAGAAGTAACCACCAAGGACAGGGACTCGGTAAATTACTGCTTGAAAAGCTGATTAGCTATTATAAAGATAATGATACTGAGGTTTTGACCGGCTTTACCCTGTTTGAAAATCGCAATATGGCGAGCCTAGCTAAACATTTAGGCTTTACGGTCACTTTTGATATGGAGGAGCGTTTAATTAAAATGCATATGGATTTAAAACCTAAGCCTTAACAGCAACCTTCACTCAATGTGCAAATGGGCAGCAACGGAGCTGCCCATTTCGATAGTGATAAAGTGACGCTGCAGCCTACTCTACTGCTGACTCCGCTATCACACAGTTTCGCCCTGCAGATTTAGCGCGATACAAGGCTTCATCAGCGCGAATAAAATAACTGTCTTTGCTATCGTTAAATTTCAGTGATGCACAACCAACTGAAACGGTAATATTACCTAATGGCAGTTTCTTCTCTTTACCAATGGTTAGATTCCGCTGGGCAATTTTTTTACGTAGGTTCTCCGCAACTATTTTGGCTTCTGCTATTCCAGTATTATGCAATAAAATAACAAACTCTTCGCCGCCATAGCGCGCAACAAAATCATCGCCTTTGACGCTCTGTTTTAGCGCTTGAGCCACATAAGTTAGCACCTTGTCACCGATTAAATGGCCATGTACATCATTGAATTTTTTGAAATGGTCGATATCAACAACCAATAAACTGCTTTTAAACTCTTGTTGGTTGAAGGTGTCCATATGGCTAATCACTTCTTCGTCAAAAGCACGGCGATTATTAAGGGCAGTAAGTTGATCCGTCATAGCAACCGAGCGCAGGTCAAGCATCTCTGTTTTAAGCGCGCTCACCTCCTGATTCATGCTATTGAGGCTTTCATCCATCGCGATATTAGCACTGATAATGTCATCAAGTTCTGTGGCGATGTCATCCACAAGCGTCTGTAATACTTCAGGGCTTGGATTATTTTTGAGCGCTTGATCAAACGTTTTAAGCGAGGTTGAAAACTTTACAGTACCTTGACTCATCCCTGCAATTTTAGACAGCAGACTATTAATCAACATCTGCGTCTCTATCTGCACATTTTCTATCACTGCGGGGGAATGCTGTTGGATATAAGTGGTAAATAAGCCATCGCTAACATCAACGGTAAAGCTTACTTCATTCGCGAGTAAACCATCGATCGCTCGCTTTAAATCCAAATTAATCCCTAAGTAATATTCATACCATACTGAATAATTATTAGGGGTGACGGGGATGTTCAGTTCAGACATTTTAGGAACAGCATGCCGTAAAATTCTCGCTGACAGCTCTATCTCTGACAAATGTTGAGCCATATCCATATAATTCCCATCCCTAGTTTTAAACTTGATATATATCAATACAATAAACAAAAAAGAGGATGTTGCCATCCTCTTTTATAATTTATTTAACACTTTTGACTAAACTTTACTGACGACAGCGAGAGAATATATCTTTATCTTTTTGATAAACATCAGATTTAACGTTCATCAACCCCAGTAAGCTGTCAAATAAGTTGTCATGAGAATAACCACCCTGTTCAGCTTCTTTCGCTAAACACGCAAGGTTAAGGCGATTTTGTTTGGCGAAACTTTTCGAAAACCATCCTAGAAATGGCACTTTGGTTTGCTCTTCAGGTGCAAAGGCATAAGGTGCACCATGAAGGTACATGCCACTTTCACCTAACGACTCACCATGATCACTAATATAAAGCATCGCGGTATCAAACTTGTCACTTTGCTGCGCTAGCTTTTTAACCACTTCAGAGACGATATAATCAGTATAGAGAATAGTATTATCGTAGGTATTCATCAGTTCTTCATCGCTACAATTTTGGATATCACTGCGCTGGCAATCAGGCGTGAAAAAGCGATGTGCTGCTGGGTAACGTAAATAGTAAGTGGGCCCATGAGAACCAATAATGTGCAGTACTAATAGGCTATCTTTACTCTCGATATTTTCAAGACGGTTATCAAGCGTGTTGAGTAGCACTTGGTCATAACAGTACTGTCCATTGCAAAGCTCAGGATCACTGCTACGATCAATAACGATATTGTCGACATTGTCACAAACGCCTTTACAACCACTGTCGTTATCCAGCCAATCTAACGCAATCCCTGCATGATTAAGGACATCAATGGCGCTGTCCTGAGCTCTGGCTTGCCTTGACTCATAATCTTCTCTATCCATCCGCGAGAACATACAAGGCAATGACACCGCTGTTGCGGTTCCACAAGAAGAAGTGTCTTTAAAGGCTAGCAAGCCTTGGTTTTCTGTGTGCGCATTGGTCGGTTTGTCATAGCCGTAGTATTCGTAGTTCATCTCACGAGCCGTTTCGCCCACGACTAACACCACTAAATTAGGTTTCCCGTTGGCTTTGTCAGTGCTGTTTTTAGCATCTAGTCCTAGTTGCTTATACTCAATAGGCTCTTGCAGGTAGTTAATATTAATATACTTAGCAGTAGAGCCAATAAAGTAAGTTGGAATGATATTGCGCTTAATAATGTCATTATTTCGACCAAAAGAGACATAGTTCTGATAGAAAAAGACTGCAATAACAGCAATGCCAATCAGCATCACGACCATAAAGACCAGTTTATGTAACAACTCCTTGGCTAATGGTTTAAATTGGATATTGGCTTTATATATGAGCAAGGCTGGTATAGCGCCGGTGAGCATAAAATTGAGCCCTGAAGCCCAATTCAAATAGGTCGCCGCTTCGGCGTAATTGGTTTCAAATGTGTTCTCGATCATGCCGTAATCAAACACAACCCCGTATTGTAACGCTGCAAAAAACACACTCGACGACATCAATGTTAGTACGATAAAAAAGGGCTTCGCTACATGCTTAAGGCTAAAAAGACTGAATATAAAGCTCAACGCAAAAATAAGAAATAGCGGGATGGTAGCAATAAAAACAAAGTTTACATCAGCCTGCTTGTCTATACCTTGCTTAACTATTTGGAAAA
>NZ_PJBM01000170.1:0-25473 GCF_002836075.1 Shewanella sp. GutDb-MelDb
TTCAGTCTCTAGCACAAGACGCTCACGGTTGCCGCGCTCCTCCTTTTTAGACTTCTATTTCTTTATAACACTTAGCTAATCACCCATTAGATCATAATCTCGAATGACTTAATTCGAGTGCGCTTATGCACAGCTGTATATTGCGTAATCATGGTTTGATCAGTGTATTAGCCACTGCTGTGCGGCGAGTGAATACCTGCCTACAGAGAGATAAAACCTTAAGGTGAGAGGAATCTTCCTTTGTTAATTCGAAATTTAAGTAAAGCTGCTTTGGCGATATTTGCAATATTGCTGAGCGGCTGTGAAGGCGGTGTGCTCGATCCCAAAGGGCAAATTGGCATTGATGAGAAACATCTCATCGTTGTCGCCACCTTGTTGATGTTGATTGTGGTGATCCCGGTGATTTTCATGACGCTGTATTTTGCCTGGAAGTACCGTGATGGCCGCGATCAAGAAATTTATGCGCCTAAATGGGCTCATTCAAAAAACATTGAAATCGTTGTTTGGTTAGTGCCGATCGTGATTGTGATTATTCTTGGTGTCATCACCTGGGGGTCAACACATGATTTAGATCCTTATAAACCATTAGAACATGAGGCTAAACCTATCACTGTTGAGGTGGTCTCCCTCAACTGGAAGTGGTTGTTTATATATCCTGAGTTGGGGATAGCTTCGGTCAATGAGTTGGCATTTCCTGCCAATGTGCCAGTGAACTTTAAAATTACCTCAGACACTGCAATGAACTCCTTCTTTATTCCGCAACTCGGCAGCCAGATTTACTCAATGGCGGGGATGGCGACTCAACTGCATTTGATTGCTAATGAACCGGGAATCTTCAATGGTATTTCGGCTAACTATAGCGGCGCTGGATTTACTGGGATGAAGTTTAAGGCTATTGCGACAGCGACAGCTGAAGACTTTGATGCTTGGGTAGCAAAAGTGAAAAAACAAAGCAGAAAGCTTGATAGTCAAAGTTATAAAGCGCTCGCTATCGAGAGTGAAAATAATCCTGTTGAGTATTACGGAACAGTCAGTAAAGGCATGTTTAACCAGATCGTGATGCAATATATGCATAAGGATACGGGTATGGATATGTCACACCATTCAGGACATTCATCCCCTAAAAATGGGGAGACGGAGTAACCATGTCTTTTCTCGGAAAACTAACGTTAGAATCAGTTCCGTATCAAGAGCCCATTATTATGGTGACCTTAGCGGTTGTCGCCATAATAGGCATTATTCTTGTCGGGTTGATCACTAAATATAAAAAATGGGGCGTATTGTGGAATGACTGGATTACCTCAGTTGATCATAAACGCTTAGGTATTATGTATATTGTGCTTGCTTTTGTGATGCTCGTTCGTGGCTTCTCAGATGCAATAATGATGCGAACTCAACAAGCACTGGCAGTTAATGGCGCGGCAGGATATCTGCCACCAGAGCACTACGACCAAATCTTCACGGCTCACGGCGTGATCATGATTATCTTTATGGCAATGCCATTTATGATCGGTCTGATGAATTTAGTCTTGCCATTACAAATTGGTGCTAGAGATGTCGCTTTTCCGTTTCTTAATAACTTAAGTTTTTGGCTTACCACTGGCGGTGCGATATTAATTAATATCTCGTTGGGATTAGGTGAATTCGCTAAAACGGGTTGGGTGGCTTACCCGCCATTGTCTGAGCTGTCATTTAGCCCCGGGGTCGGTGTCGATTACTATATCTGGGCATTACAGATCTCAGGCATAGGCACGACGTTAACCGGGGTTAACTTTATCGCGACGGTGCTTAAAATGCGTGCGCCGGGCATGAAGTTAATGCAGATGCCGATTTTTACTTGGACCTGTACTTGGGCCAATATTTTGATCGTGGCTTCTTTCCCAATCTTAACAGCAGTACTTGGCATGTTAACCCTTGATCGATATATGGGTTTCCACTTCTTTACTAATGACGGTGGCGGCAACGCCATGATGTACATCAACCTCTTTTGGGCTTGGGGTCATCCTGAAGTTTACATACTAGTATTACCTGCTTTTGGTATTTTTTCTGAGGTCATTTCCACATTTACCTCTAAACGATTGTTTGGCTACAAATCAATGGTTTGGGCTAGTGGTGCTATCTCTGTTTTAGGCTTTATCGTGTGGTTACATCACTTCTTTACGATGGGGTCGAGTGCAAACGTCAACGCCTTCTTCGGGGTGATGACCATGGTGATAGCGGTGCCAACCGGAGTTAAGTTATTTAACTGGTTGTTTACTATCTATCGAGGTCGATTAAAGTTTACCGTGCCTGTTCTGTGGACGTTAGGCTTTATGACGACGTTCACTATTGGTGGGATGACAGGCGTATTGTTAGCCCTTCCAGGCGCGGACTATGTTTTGCATAACAGCTTATTTTTAATCGCTCATTTCCATAACACCATTATAGGTGGAGCTGTGTTCGGTTATTTTGCAGGTTTTGCTTATTGGTTCCCGAAAGCGATGGGCTTCAAGCTTAATGAACGCTTAGGTAAAGCCGCATTTTGGTGCTGGCAGATCGGTTTCTATGTCACCTTTATGCCTTTATATGTTCTTGGGTTTTTAGGCATGACCCGTCGTATTAATCACACTGATAATCCTGATTGGAACATCTGGATTTATTTGGCTGCAGTGGGCGCCTTTATCATCTTTGTCGGCATCATATTACAGTTCGTACAACTGTATGTGAGCTTTAGAGATAGAGAACAAAATCTTGATACGACCGGCGATCCGTGGAATGGCCATACACTAGAGTGGTCAACATCTTCACCGCCGCAGTTCTATAACTTTGCTAAAGATCCTCAAGTGTCTGATATCGACAGTTTCACTGATATGAAAGAGAAAGGGGAGGCTTATCAACGTTATGATCATTATGAACCCATTCATATGCCGAAAAATACGGCCAGTGGTATTTTAATAGCCTTAGGCGTAACCGCTGCCGGTTTTGCCGCGATTTGGCATATTCTTTGGTTAGCTATCGCGGGTATGTTAGGTGCTTTTGTAGTGTTCTTGTTCCGAGCTTATAGCAACGACCATGATTACTACGTTCAACCTGATGAAATAGCTCGCATCGAAAATGCACACTTAGATAAAGTGGCAAGGGGGCGGATATGAGTACTGCTATCTCAAGAGATTTATACGTTGAACAAGCAGATGATCACCATGACACTAGCGGAAATACGCTATTAGGTTTTTGGCTTTACTTGATGACCGATTGCATCTTGTTTGCCTCTGTATTTGCCACTTACGCGGTACTGTTCATGAATACCGATGGTGGCGTATCGGGGAAAGATATTTTCGAATTAAACTTTGTTCTTATCGAAACTGCAGCACTGTTGGTCAGTAGTATCACCTTTGGTTTCGCCTTAATTTGCGCAAAACATCAGAAGCGTTCAGCCACGTTAACCTGGCTGATGATCACTTTTGTTTTAGGGTGTGTATTTATCAGTATGGAGGTCTACGAATTCCATCACTTGATAGAGGCGGGTCACGGGCCTCAGCGTAGCGCATTTTTGTCATCCTTTTTTGCTTTAGTCGGTATGCATGGTTTACATGTTACTGCGGGGCTTATTTGGATGGCAATTATGATGTTTGAAGTGGGTAAAACAGGTTTGACCAAACGTAGTGTCACTCGCTTGAGTTGCCTAAGTTTGTTTTGGCACTTCCTTGATATTGTGTGGGTTTGTGTCTTTACCGTGGTTTATTTATTGGGGGTATTGTGATGAATCTAGCGCATACAACACCAGGCAATACTTCAGAGAGCCTGATCGCCAGTGTTAAGTCATATTTGGTCGGTTTTTTATTGTCGGTTATCTTAACTGGGATCCCATTTTGGGCAGTGATGACGCATCACTTTGATAAGCCAATAACCTTAGGCATCGTGCTGGTGACCGCTATTGTTCAGATTGTGGTGCATTTAAAGTATTTTCTGCATCTTGATTTCTCTAAAGAGGGCAGACTCAATACATTTTCGTTCCTGTTTACTACCTTGATTATTGTCATGGTGGTGGGTTTGTCTGTATGGATTATCTATGCAGCCAACGATTTGATGATGTAGTAAGAGGCTGGTTATGAATATTCAAGGTCGGTTGATGTCTATGCAATGGAAGACGTATTTGAAAGGATATATTCAGGTAACGAAGCCTGGCATTATCATGGGGAATTTGATTTCCGTTGCGGGTGGTTTTTTACTTGCTGCTAAAGGTAACGTGGATTTGACCTTGATGTTGATGACCATGCTGGGCTTGTCTTTGGTGGTTGCATCGGGCTGTGGACTTAACAATTGTATTGATCGCGATATCGACGCAAAGATGCAACGCACCCGTAACCGAGTCACGGTGACGGGGGCGATATCGGTACCATCGGTACTGATATATAGCGTGCTCTTAGGTATATTGGGTTTTGGTATATTAATGATATATACCAATAGCTTAGCTGTGACATTTGCAGTGATTGGTTACCTGGTCTATGTGGGTGTTTATAGTCTGTATATGAAGCGAAACTCTGTCTATGGCACCTTGGTGGGCAGTTTTTCAGGTGCGGTTCCGCCCGTGGTTGGCTATTGCGCTGTGACCGGGGAAATGGATGCTGGTGCGCTTATTTTGCTGCTAATGTTTAGCTTATGGCAGATGCCACACTCTTACGCCATCGCTATTTATCGTTTCAATGATTATGCCGCGGCTAATATTCCCGTGTTACCCGTGTCTGAGGGGATGGCTAAGGCTAAATTGCATATTGTGCTGTATATAGCAGTGTTTGCACTGGTCAGTGTGTTGCTGCCATTAGCTGGTTATACCGGTATTGCCTTTATGGCGGTAACCTGTGCGACCAGTTTTTGGTGGCTTGCCATGGCATTAAAAGGTTATCGCCGTGATATTAATCTTCATAGCTGGGCACGTCAGGTATTTGGTTTTTCTATCATAACTATTACCGCGTTAAGCGTGACTATGGCGCTAGATTTTCAGTCGGTAGCACAAACACCATTATTGATGTTGGCTAATTAGTTTTAGAGCGTTTTATGTTTAAGCACGCTAATGGTTTATTGGTCTATTAGCGTGCGACATCCTGTAATCACTATCATCTTATGCTCGACTATTTGATGGTGGTGATTGCACCTTTTACCCTACAGCGACTACCCGAGATATGAAATTGTAGGGTGGTTCAACCTTTCGTTCGTTCCCATTGCACAGCTGCTTGAACGCTCATGTCTGAGTGTGCTCAATAGTGAAGCTATATTTTCGTTTTGTTACTCGCGCGATATAGACTCGAGTTCGATGCCTTTGGGTATTGGGTAAGCAGGTTGAAGCTAGCATCTCCGGCGGGTAAATCGATACCTGTTTTTATGGGAAAACACGTCAATAATTGTTGCAAAAGCCATGTTATATGACGTGGTGTGTAGGTAATGACGTGTTGCTTAGGGGGATTGTGCAGCGATGAACTTACCTAACGTTTGGATAGTCGCTAAACGCTGTCACTCTTTGAAGCCATTCACGGCGAGCTCAGCTTGGTTGATAATCCTTTATTATCACTGGATTATTTTTAAAACCAAAATGACGACAGGTCCCCTTATTAAAAAGGCGAAGTCACCGACTTCGCCTTAAGGTTTGCGCTCATATCAAGCGATGTGTTTTAGCATCGATTAAAAATCGTAGTTCATGCCAAGCATAAAACTCCGACCCATGAGTGGGGAATACTCTTTGAGTAATGAGGTGTGTGGCCTCGCGTCCTGATCGAGTAAGTTGTTGCCCTTCACATAGAACATCATGTCGCCATTCTCAGTAGGTAAATGATAAGTTAGAGCGGTATCTACCAAAGCATAACCAGCAGTATCTGTTTCATTTTCGGCGGTGTCGGTTTGCTTTGCATAACCCATTACCCCGACTTCAGCATGCCAATCTTGTTGGTCAAAGTTAAGGGTTGAGCCAAATCGCATCGGCGATATCAGTGGTAGATTACCCCCATCGACCAATTTACCGCGAGTATAATCACTGAGTAAATCCAGTGACCAGGTGTCGTTAAAGGGGATGTTGGCTTGGGCTTCGACTGAATAGAGTTCGGCATCGCCTTGGGTAAATTGATACACAGGCAGATCTCCTTCTGATCCTATATCAGAGGCGACAAGACCCGTATCTTTTTCATAGTAGAAGTCATTTATCTTGTTATAGGCAACACTAAAAGACCCCGTCCATGCCCCCTCTAATTTACGCAAGGTTAAGTCGATATTGTTGGCTATTTCCTTGTCACTATCGCCACTGTCTGGAATGACATTACCATTTTCAATCTTGAATTGAGAACCCACCTCGAAGCTTTGGGTCGCATCATGAGCGCCAAAACTGTAAAGCTCTTCTGCAGTGGCTGAGCGCTCGGCTCTTTCGATTGATAAGCCCAAGTTATAGGCTGTAGCAAAATCCCAGACTACGCCAGCGGACAGCGTGATATTGTTATCACTCAAACCATCGGGTTGATAGTTTTGTGAGCCATTCAAGGTTTCTATACTCATGCTGTCGGGATTTAAACGATAATGTTCGATGCGACTACCGAGCTCGATGCGAAAGTCCCCGAATTTACGTTCTTGTACGATAAATGCCGCAATGGTGTCGGTTTTACTGTCAGGTGTCAGTGCTTCCTCCCCCTGAACAGAAAAATCCCGATGAATAGCATGCAGACCCATAACGCCTTGCCATTCTCCCCAAGGCGTATTGTTAACGCTTAAACGAGCTTCACTCTGTTTGTTGTAAAAGAAAGTATCGGCATCACCATTCTCTTGCTCGGCATGTTGATAGTCGGTATAACCTGCATCAAAGCGGATTTTACTCACCCCTGCAAATGGATCAAACAAGCCACTGTGGAGCTGCCAGGCCGTCTTTTTTAGATCAATGGTGATGTCTGGATCGCCTTGTACACCTCTGCCAGGAATACCGTAGTTAGATTGAGTATTTGCCCCAGAAAGACTAACAAAACTGTTATCACCTGTGTAGCCAACACCCGCCGCATAGTCATCCAGTTTTAGCTGACTATTAGTAACACTACCGTGAGTTTCAGCTTGGCCCTCAATAGCATTGCCGGCAATATTGAAATCGTCCGTATTACGATGGGTGCCGTCTAAATGCCAATTGAATTTACCGTCGCCACCGTTTAGTTCACCATTAACGGTTCGACCATTATTACCAGTAACATAGTGGGTGCCGAAGTTACCAGATAACTCATCGACAGATTGCTCGTGAACTCGGTTATTGACGACATTGACAACCCCACCAATGGCGGCGTTGCCGTAGAGTAGAGAACCTGGCCCTCGTAGAATTTCGATTTGCTGTGCGGTTCCGGCTTCGGTAGTTACCGCATGATCAGCTGATACTGTTGAAGCATCTCCCACCGATAGACCATTTTCTAATACCATGACACGGGGACCACTCATACCTCGGATGATAGGGCGACTAGCACCGGCACCGAAATGAGAGGCCTGCACACCGGGCAATTTTTCAAGTGTATCGCCTAAGGTTGGCTCGATATTCAGCTTTAGCTGGTCTTCAGTCATCACGCTGATTGGCGTGGTGCTTTCCATTGCAGAGCGCAGAAAAGGCGATGCTGTAACGACAATGTTTTCCATCATAGCCTGCTCAAGTGACACATTTTGCGTCACAGTGCCTGTCGCGATATGTAAATCATGATCTGCATGTTTGAAGTTATCATTACTTACATGCAGGTGAACATGGCTGTTATCTGCGAGGGATAATTGATAGTGGCCTTGGGTGTCGCTGGTTGTTTTTTTACCCCCGTCGATGCTGACATGCGCATTCGGGATTGGAGTACCATTATTATCGGTAATTTGGCCTTGTAGCTGAGCTGCCATTACAGGTGAAAAACAGCCAGCAACAGCTAGCGCTACATATGATAGTGCAAGTTTCATTATGCTTGTCCTTATAGATAAGCAAAAAAATAAATTTGAAATGATGTGGAGTTTGCTTAAGGACTATAAAGGGGGAGCTCGAACCTGTAGGTTACGTTGCCAAGCAAGAGAAGGCTGTAGATATAATGGTGCGGCTATATTTTCAGTTTGTGGCGGACAAATGACGGGTATGGCGTTTGACGTTGGGCCAGCACTTTGATCATGGTAAACATTGCTGTACAAACAGTGAGTGTTATCAGCTTCTAGAGCATGTTCTGCTGCGTGTGCGAAGGTTATCGATTGCAGAACAATCAACCACAAGCCAAACGCTAGTAAGAGATAACCTTTAAACTTTGGGGGGAGCTGATTTGTCATTGTTGTTAACATTCCCCCTATGTTTGGACATCTGATAATTTACAAGTCGCTAATCTTAATTTAGTAATGTCTCAATTGTCTAGTGCTAAAATGACATTGGTCATTTTTATTTAGCCATTGGGACCGCTGCCTAAGCCGAGAATATTTTAGTTCTATAGGTTAAAGGGCGATTGCTACATTAATATGATGACCATTTACCGTCTAAAGAAGTTGAACGTCGACATTGACTGTCTGATGGCTACTGATTTTATCAGTATCTACCACATAACCACTGCCGTTGTTAAATTGGTTATAGGGGTTATAAAAAGCAGATCATACGTCGCTATGTTCTGTATTAAGCCAGCGCTAGATTGCATCTAGGATATTGATTTTGTTTGTTCCACCGGTTTGCCACATCACACGGCTGTTAAAGAGTCGGGAGATGATCCTGCACTACGTTAAGTCCTGATGTGACTAAAATGCGCTCTCATGGCAGTGCCCATAAATATAAGCTAATTCAGCGACTGTCTTTGCTGAGAATTTTTTTAGCAAGGTCGCACGATGTACCTCCACAGTACGCATAGCAATGCAGAGCTCGTCGGCTATTCTTAAATTACGTTTCCCCGCAATGAGCAGGCGCAGTATGTCCTTTTCCCTTAGGGTTAATGAATCATAAGCGGCATTGACCGCGAGTGTATTCATCTTTTCTGCTGACTGGATTAACCCCTGCTCAAGGGCTAAAGCCAGATCACTTCCTCTGACAGGCTTCTGAAAAAAGTGCACCGCTCCAGCCTGTAAAGCATCCACCGCCATTGGGACATCACCATGGCCGGTAAGATAAATCACGGCCAACGGACTTTTGGCTTCATTTAGTAATTGATGCACCTGCTGCCCGCGCAATTTAGGCATACGGCAGTCCAAAATAACGCAACCAGGTTGTGTTAGATCTAATGCATCAAGAAACTGCGGACCATCTTCAAAGGTGGTGACATTAAATTCATATTCCTCAAGCATAAATGCCAGTGAGTCACGCACTGATTTATCGTCATCCACAACATAAACGGCTAAGGTTTTAGCGAGGTTGAGCATGGTTATCTCCTGTTATTGATTGTAGATAAGACGGGCAATGAAATGGTGACAATACAACCCTTAGATTCGAGAGACTGGATCATAAATTCTCCCCCATGCATTTCCATCACATCGCGGCAAATTGCCAGTCCTAACCCCAATCCATCGGTCTTGGTACTGACAAATGCTTCTGTTGGATTGTCATGTTCAAGTCCGGTACCGTTGTCTACAATCTCGATGCTTATGGTGTCTTGCTGATAATGGGTTCGTACAATAATGTTAGCTTGATATCCCTCAGCGGGATGTCGCTCAAGATACGTCATACAGGCATCAATCGCGTTGTTAATAACGTTGATCATCACTTGCTGTAGACCAACAACATCAACTACAGTCTTAACCGCTGTTCCTGTTAATTCTCGCGCAATGACGACCTCTTGTTTCTGTAGCCGAAAATGCAATAGCTCTATAGTATCGTTAAGTAACTGCTCAATATCACACATCTTCTTTTTTACCGTTCGCTTGGTGATTAAGGTACGTAAGCGATTAACAATCGCATCAGCGCGCTCAACTTCACTCTGGATCTTGTCAAATACAGGAATAATATCTTCATAAGGCCGCTGTTTAGCTAAGCGTAATAATCCGCCTTCGCTGTAATTTCTAATCGCGGTTAATGGCTGATTTATCTCATGTGCCAAGCTACTACCCAGTTCTCCTACAATGGCAACACGCTGAGAATGCTCTAACATTTCCCCTTTCTCTTTTAAGCGGTGCAGTGTTTGCTCCAACGCTTGTTTACTTTTACTAAAGCGGTATTCAAGCCAGAAATGATAAACATTGATAAAAATAAAAAAGATAAATAGGGCCCAAGCCCACTCCTGATGAATTCGAAGCCAACGCAATGCCTGTTTCCACCAAGGCTGCTGCAGCGGTAAAAGATCCAGCGCTTGATACACTTTATCGATAGATAACAGGTTAACTGACGATGTCCAACCCGATGCCCCTGCGGCTATTGCTGCCGTATTTTCTGCTGACATGGAAAGTAAAATACGAGAGATTTTCTTTGCTAATTGAGCCGAGCCTCGCTCTGTTTTTGCCAGTGACCAGTTTGGATAAAGAGGCGTTGAAACCTGACAAGTAAAATGGCCATTCTCTTTTGGGTTTAATACTCGAAACTTTGCTTTATTGAGTAAGCCTTCTTTGACCATATTTTCTAACAGACAGACGGGTATCACCGCCGCTTCAACATTTCGGTCTCTAAGTTGATAAAGATTCGCGTCAATTGGAAAGCCTAAATAGTGCACGTCAGCAAAAAAGTCATTGGGATTAATCCCTTGTTGCACCATCTCATAGCGGAGTGTCAAATAGCCGCCAAAGGCATTCTCGGACACTGCAGCCATAGGCAAGCCCACGATATCTTCAGGGCGCTGATAATCAGAGCTGGCTCTCACTACGAGTGCAGAACCAATACCAAAGTTAGTACTGCTTGGTGCTCTGTTCGTTAACGTCGCTATCCACGACAAAGCATACTGACGTCCTAATGTGACCGATTGCCCCGGATTGGTGAGTACAAAGTCCATAGTTTGCTGGCTGACTGCATTAGCCATGGTATCTAAATCCAATGGATGGAGTACAAAGTTAACCTCAGGTATTTGTAGATTAAGCCAGTCGATGGTCGGCTGCCAACGTTGCTTTGTGTATAAATGGCCACGCGTGGCAAGTACGCCAATATCAACGTTAGGTGTATTTGCTGCAGCTGTTGTTGTGGCTGATACCGGCAACGATAACAACGCTATCATCCATACTAAAATATGGAAACCATAACGAAACCATCGCTTTATCATCATCACTTTTCCTAAATTGAATACTTGTAATAACAGAGTAATAGCCTTTACAGGCTGTTTGATACTTGTTTTAGATCAATGTTTATTCAGACATGTGGAAATCCACAATACCGAGCTGAGCATATTTTACTGACAATGATAACAAGATCAAAATAATCGAGTCAGGTGAATTATGGATTCTAACAAACGTCGCTTTTTGAGTGCTATTACCGCCGGAGCCGCGTTGATCCCTATTGTTGGGGTTAACACGGCAACAGCGGGAACTATTATACGTAATAACGACGAACCGGATCGTAAAGGTCAGGTCGGAAAACGCTACGCTATGGTCGTTGACCTACGAAAATGTGTAGGGTGTCAGGCTTGTACCGTTGGGTGCAGCATCGAAAACCAAGCGCCAATCGGCCAGTTCAGAACCACGGTTAAGCAATATGAAGTGACACTTAATGACGGTTCTCAAGGGGTTAAAGAAGTAAAATCTTTTATGCTACCTAGGCTTTGTAACCATTGTGAAAACCCACCTTGTGTTGCCGTGTGCCCGGTGCAAGCGACCTTCCAGCGTGAAGACGGTATCGTAATGGTTGATAATAGTCGCTGTGTTGCCTGTGCCTACTGCGTCCAAGCGTGTCCTTACGATGCTCGTTTTATTAACGAAGAAACCCTCACCGCTGACAAATGTACATTTTGCGCTCACCGTCTTGAAAAAGGCTTGTTGCCTGCCTGCGTTGAAACGTGTGTGGGTGGAGCCCGGGTGATTGGCGATCTAAATGATCTATCTAGTGAGATTAATCGCTTACTAAAAGAAAATCACCAAGATATAAAAGTACTCAAGCCGGAAGAAAATACTAAACCGCACGTGTTTTATATTGGTATGGATGAACGCTTTACCAGCCATATTGAAGGCAAACCCGCAATTTATGATCCCAAAGGAGTAGAGGCATGAACATTACTGAAGTCTTAGTTCCGGCTCAACAAATGGCTTGGCTACCTTGGGCGACACAGTATTTCTTTTTTATTGGGTCAGCCTATGCGGCGGCAATGTTGTTTCTGCTCACTCTTATCTTTAAAAAGCATACCAGCCATCGCCTACGCGCAGCATTAGTCCTAACACTTGCCATTTGCGCAATTGTTGGGCCATTAGCCCTTACTGGAGATTTGCATCAGCCAGGCCGCGCTTGGCATTTTTATGCGTATATCACCCCGTGGTCTTGGATGTCTATGGGCTCGTTTTTCTTACCTGTTTTTTCTGGACTCTCTGTTGTCACTGCATGGCTGTATCTGCGCGACGACTTAATGAGTTTTAAAGACAGTGAGAGCAAGATATTTAGAACCGTGTCTAAATTGTCATTAGGGCAGTGGAAAACCAGCGCTAAAATGATGCTTAGTGTGGCGACAATTACTGTTATATCCAGTATGTCGATTGCCTTTTATACCGGGGCTGAAATTGCAGCGGTTCATGCTCGTCCGCTTTGGGACCAGCCTGCATCACCACTGCTTTGGTTTACCACTGCTTTTCTCGGCGCGGTGGGTTTATCGCTTATTATATGGTTACTTTTTCCTCAAAAAGAAGCTAGTGACAAATTGTCTAAAACTGATGTTCGTCTCATCAAACAGACCAGCATACTGAGCAGTATTTTAGCACTCATCCTTATCCCTATATGGGCCTCAAATAATCCTTCATTCTCGCTCTTTGATGATAGTCGCTGGGCAAGTGATCTTACTCTGTTAGCGGTATCGATATTAAGTTGTGCCGTTTTAGTGCTGTTAACCTTACGTCATAACAGCAGTAACTTCGTATTGTTCTGTAACGCTTTAATGTTACTTGCAGCCTGTTGGATAACCCGCTGGATAACCATGATGGAAGTGCAAACCATTCCTAAATTCGACGTAGGGCCTTATCCCTATTCATTACCCATGGGCAGCAGTGGCTTACTCGGTATTGTTGGCATGATTGGGCTGTGGATGGCGCTTGCCATGCTGGCATCAGAGTTAGTACAACCCAAGCGTCATAAAAGTGCTGATACCGCGCTGACCACCCACTAATTAAAGAGGATTTCACTATGGACAACAAACGTCGACAATTTTTGAAATCAGGCCTCGCTGTTGGTGGTCTGGGCGCTTTTTCAGCTGGATACGCTGGCACCACTAAGCATCTGGTAGAAGGGGTTATCGAAGGAACATCGGGCAAGAAAACCCGCGATATTCACCACGGCAACTCGTTAGAACCCGAGTATCAAGTCAATAAAAATGGCAACCTAATTCCAAATCATAATCAGCGAGTTGCGCCATCAATGTGTTTTGGTTGCTGGACGTTGTGTGGACTCCGTGTACGAATCGATAATCGTACCGATGATATTTTGCGGATCAGTGGTAATCCCTACCATCCGTTATCACATCAAAATCCCATTCCTTTCAATACTCCGGTAAAAGACGCTTACCTGAGTCTAACGGGTGAGTCAGGGCTAGAAGGTCGTTCAACCGCGTGTGCTCGCGGAAATGGCATGCTTGAAATTCGCAATAGCCCTTATCGTATTACCGAGCCGTTAAAACGTGTTGGTAAGCGAGGTGAAGGCAAGTGGCAAAAAATTAGCTATGAGCAGCTAATAGAAGAAGTCGTTGAAGGTGGCGATCTCTTCGGTGAAGGCCACGTTGACGGCCTAAGAGCGATACGCGATATCAATACACCGATTGATGCACAAAACCCTGAATATGGCCCAAAAGCCAATCAGCTGTTAGTCACCAATGCGGGTAACGAAGGGCGAGATGATATTTTAAAGCGCTTTGCGTTTAATAGCTTTGGTACCCGTAACTATGGCCATCATGGGTCGTACTGTGGTTATGCTTTCCGAGCGGGGAGTGGTGCCTTTATGAATGACCTTAAAAAGTTTGCTCACCTTAAGCCTGACTTTAATCATGCTGAATACATTATTTTTATTGGCATGTCACCAGCGCAAGCGGGTAATCCGTTTAAGCTACAGGCTCGCCAATTGGCAAAAGCGCGTACCGATGGCAACCTGCAGTACACGATCGTTACGCCCAGCTTGCCGGCGGGTTCTTCTAGCCTAGCGGCGGGGGATGATAATAATTGGCTGCCGATTAAGCCCGCTAGCGACTCTGCGCTGGTGCTGGGCATGATCCAGTGGATCATTGAGAATGAACGTTTTAATAAAACGTTCCTCGCGCAACCGGGTGTTAATGCCATGAAGCGTGCGGGCACCGCGCATTGGTGCAACGCCACGCATTTGGTCATCAGTGATGACAAACACCCTCGTAACGGTAGCTTCTTGCGTGCATCGGATATAAGCATGCGGTTTGAAGGTGAAGCTCACTCAGAGACGGACCCTTACGTGATTGTCGACGCAAAAACTGATGAGTTTGGCTTGCATACACAAGCTGACGAAGCGGCACTTTTTGTTGACTGTGACGTTGCTTTGGCTAATGGTACTGTCAGAGTGAAATCGTCGCTACAGCGACTCAAAGATGAAGCGTTTAAACATGATCTGAGTTTTTACAGCCAGCAGTGTGAGATAGCCGAAGCGCAAATTATCGCGTTAGCAACTCGCTTTACCAGCCATGGCACTAAAGCCGTCGTCGACACCCACGGTGGTAACATGCACACCAATGGTTTCTATAATGCCTTTACGATCATGATGCTTAATGCCCTTGTCGGTAACGTTAATGTCAAAGGTGGCGCAATGGCAAGAGCAGGGGGGTATCCTACATCTGCTAAAGGCCCACGTTATGACTTTACTCAGTTTGAGGGCAAAACAGCGCCTAAAGGTATCTTCCTCTCACGCAGTAAGTTTCCGTATCACAAGACCAGTGAATATAAACGCCGCGTTGCAGCCGGAGAGTCTCCTTACCCTACACGTGCGCCTTGGTATCCTATCTCGGCGCCATTATTAACTGAGCATCTTTCTGCGGCAATTGACGGTTATCCATATCGCGCTAAAGCGTGGATCAACCACATGGCCAATCCAATGTACGGTGTTCCCGGCCTAAAAAATCTACTCGAGGACAAACTTAAAGATCCTAAGCAGCTCGGACTAATTGTGTCAGTTGATGCGTTCATTAACGAAACTACCGCACTGTCAGACTATATGGTCCCAGACACAGTGACCTATGAAAGCTGGGGAATGACCGCACCGTGGCACGGCGTACCAGTGAAGGCCATTACCGCACGTTGGCCAGTGGTTGAGCCGAGAACAGCCAAAAGTAAAGATGGCCGCTCAATCTGTTTAGAAAACTTTTTAATTGATATTGCTAAGAAAATGAAATTAGGTGGCTTTGGTGATAAAGCTATTCCTGATAGCAAGGGCAATTGGCATGGCATTCACTGCGCCGAAGACTTTTATCTGCGCTCAGCCGCCAACCTTGCATATGTAAAAGGCGGTGTACCAGAGGTATCAGCAGAGGATATTGCTTGGTCAGGGTTAGAACGTTTAATGCCGGCAATGCAGAAAACCCTCACAGCTGACGAAATGAAACGGGTTGCGTATATCTTTGCCCGTGGAGGGCGTTTTGAAAATGCATCTAATGCGTATCAAGACGACACCATGAAGCACAAATGGACTAAGCCGCTCGCCATCTGGAATGAGAAGGTCGGTACCTCTAGAAACACGATGACGGGCGAATTCTACAGTGGTTGCCCAACTTGGTATCCTCAAAAACTCAGTGACGGTACGCCGTTAGATGAAAAGTATCCGCCTAAGGAGTGGCCATTTAGTTTGACTAATTTCAAGTCAAATATTCACAGTTCGGTGTCTAACCTTTCTCCACGTCTGCATTCGATTAAAGGCATTAATCCGGTGTATATCCATCCAATTGATGCTGAAAAAGCGCAAATTCAAACCGGCGATAGGTTCATCGTTGAAACACCGAGTGCAAGTACCGAAGCCATCGCCATGGTGCTCGATGGGATCAAGCCTGGTATCCTTGGCTTTGAGCACGGATTTGGGCACACCGAACTGGGTGAGCGTTCACACTGGATTGATGGTAAGCAACAGCCAGTAAAAAATCGCGGCGGCGGTGATGGTGTCAATATTAATGATATCGGTCTTATTGACCCTACTCGTGAAGGTAAAGGCGTAATGCTTGATTGGGTGGTTGGCTCGGCTGCTCGTCAGTCTCTTCCGGCTAAAATTCGCAAAGCGTAATATTGATAGATATTCGGACGGTATAAAGCTCTCTGCTCTGGCAGAGAGCTTTGCTGTGCGGCTTATATTAAGACTAAGCGTCGCATGCTGTATTAATGCCTTTAATACAGAATAACCTTTAGCTTCGAGCATTCGCGAGCCTCATCTCTTATTTTCCCTGTTTTAGCCCGCGGTACCTCTGGATAACGACCAAGACCGCAACTCTTGGTGGAATAAGCTTTTACTCTACGTAAGATATTGATTCTATTGTTTTGCAGAGATACAAGAAGCCCCGATAGTTTCGTACCGAGGCTTCCTGTATTTGGTGGTTCTGTGGGGCTTGGTGTTAATTATTAAGTTACTGTATTCCGATTGATTTTTATCATGTTGTTTTGATGGCTGTTGCATCGGGTGTTCCGTTTAAGGTGGGTCACTTTGAATGATGATGGAAAATTTTAAAACTCGGAAAATCATCAGTGACCTTCCTCGTATTAACGCTAGTAAGTGAACAACCTTCAATCTCATAAAGTCTAATTTTATGTACTTTATGGTTCCTGATAGTACTCGCACCATTAGAGTCTAGAAATATAGACTTTATTGAGCAAGCACAAGAGCCCCTTTTGATAGAGTTGTGATCTTCACTTTGAATCAGGTATTACGCTAAAAACTGGGATTGAAAATTTGTTTGAACGTGACTTACCTGATGGAACTACAGGCACGGGATCAGGTTTTGGGTCTTATGATAATGTGAGGCGTTTGTTCTATACAACAGCGAGTTTTAAAATCTAAATGAGATGATTTGAAATATATCTTATTGAGTCATAATAATTTTGCAAACTAATGTTTGCACTTTTTCACCCCCAATTTTGAGTGTAAATCACAGGGTGACAGTCTGATTTTTGTTCGCAGACAAAACAAATGTTTAACACTTAGGTATCGGTTAAATATCGACTAAAAAACAGCCAGATAGCGTGGTCATTTGAGTTCGTTTCAAAGCGTTTATTCTTTTACTACAAGCGTGTATTAGGCGCTTATTTAACACGTTTAAATAGCCTGATACTAAAAGCATTATTCTTTAGCGTAAAGAGTTGAACAAAAACTAAGCTCGAAAGATCAACTGCCCCTTATACATTCCGTAACAAAGTCAGATTGAATCAGTAAATAAAAGAGATTAGCATTCATTTTCATTTGGTCAAATAATAGCTCAAATCTTATTTTATCGTGAGTCCCCTATAACATTAATGATAGGTGGTGCTTTGGCGGTATTTTATTCTCAAGGAACAAGAGGCACACATGTTAACTATCACCAATTTAAATAAAACATATGACAATGATGTTAAAGCACTTGATGGCGTTAATCTCAATATAGACAAGGGAATGTTTGGTTTGCTCGGGCCAAATGGTGCAGGGAAATCGTCATTGATGCGTACTATTTCAGCTCTGCAAAGTGCAGATTCAGGAAGTATTATTTTTAATGGCATAGATGTCATGGCCGATCCGCAAGCACTGCGTGAAACCTTAGGTTATCTCCCGCAAGATTTTAATGTCTACCCACGTATAAGCGCTTATGACTTATTAGATCATTTGGCCATATTAAAAGGGCTTAATAACCCTAAAGTTCGCAAAGAATCAGTTGATGGTTTACTTGCTCATACTAATTTATATCAACATAAGAATAAGGCGGTCAGTGGTTTTTCCGGTGGTATGCGTCAACGTTTTGGTATTGCGCAGGCGCTGATTGGCGATCCAAAATTGCTTATCGTCGATGAACCGACCGCAGGTTTAGATCCTGAAGAACGTAACCGTTTTCATAACTTGTTAGTGAGCCTGGGTGAAGAAAAAGTGGTTATTCTTTCAACCCATATTGTCGAAGATGTCTCTGAACTTTGCGCTAACATGGCGGTGCTGGCGTCGGGTAAAATTTTACTTGAAGGTAACCCATTACAATTAGTCGAGGGGTTGGATGACAAAATTTGGTCTAAGACGGTCAGCCAAGCTGAGGCCGCGGTACTGGAGTCTGAGTTATCAGTCATTTCCAAACGTTTGTTAGCTGGTCGAACTGTTCTGCATGTGATGTCTGATACATGTCCAGAAGGTTTCACAGCTGCCCGTGCCGGTCTTGAGGATTTGTACTTTTCCACGCTTCATCGTCACCGTAATGGTCAGGCAGCATAAGGAGAAGAACTATGTTGTTATCTATGGTGAGATTTGAGTGGCGTTATTATTTACGTCAACCGTCATTTTATGTGGTCGCTTCACTTTTATTTTTAGTGAGCTTTTTGTCTGTAGCTTCCAACAATATACAAATTGGTGGTGGCGGCGAAGTGATGAAAAACAGCCCCTTTAGTATTACTCAGTCGATGCTCATTATGAGCTTTATTTCGATGTTTGCGGTGGTGAATTTTGTGGGGACGACTGCAATTCGTAACCATCAGCATTTGATGGAAGAGTTGATTTACAGTAAGCCGTTATCCCCATTCTCATATCAGTTTGGCCGCTTTATAGGCAGTTTCTTGGTGGTCATTGCGGTGTTTGCTTTTATTCCGCTGGGCTTCTTATTGGGTTCTATTATGCCTTGGGTGGATGCTAGCCGTTTTGGTTCCATCTCATTACTGAACTATGTCGTGCCTTATTTTCAATTGGCGCTGCCCAGTTTATTATTAATTTCGACCTTGTTTTATGCGATGGCTATCAAATTTAGGTCTTTGATGGCCTTATATCTTACGGCTGTGGCAATGCTGGTGCTTTATACCTTAACGGGTGAAATGGCGGGTCAGCCACAGTATCGTACCATCGCTGCATTACTTGATCCCTTTGCACTACGTACTTTTGCTGATGTCACTCGTTATTGGACCATCAGTGAAAAAAATACTCAGCTGGTGGAATTGTCAGGGATCATGTTGCAAAACCGCTTATTGTGGCTAGGTATTGCTGCGGTATTACTCGGGTTTTCTGGCATCTTTAGTCAACCTAAGTTAACTAAGCAACGTGAAAAGAAGTCTTTGAAAGCCGGTACACTTCCCAAGCTTACACCGCTATCACAATTGGCCGTGGCGACGCAGCCAAATGGCCGTTTGCAGTTTTGGACGCGAGTAAAGTTTGAAGTTCGCCAAGTATTATTGACAGCACCTTTTGTGGTCTTAGGGGCCTTAACAGTATTTAACTTAATTGGCCCGATGTTTACTGACTTTGGGTGGTATGGCACCTCAAACTGGCCATTGACACAAGACATGGTTAACAACATTGCCGGTGCTACGGGCCTATTAATGACCATAGTGCTGATTTATTACAGTGCTGAAATTGTTTGGCGTGAACGCACATCGGGCATGGGGGATATTGTTGACAGCATGCCGGTGTCTAATTTGAGCTTTTGGAGTTCAAAGTTGGTGTCCGTTGTTATCGTAATGACCCTACTTTATTTACTGGCCATGTGCACCACGATTGTATTTCAGTTAATTAAAGGCCAGAGCAATCTTGAGTTGTCGCAATATATTATTCGACTTGGATTTTATTATCTTGTGCCTTTGATTATGTCCGCGGTGCTGGCATTTTTCCTGCAAGTGCTGAGTCCGAATAAGTACGTAGGTATGGGCCTGTTTGTTGGCTATTACTTAACGACGTTTGTGATGTCCAGTTGGGGTTTTGGTCATAGTTTATATAATTTTGCTCAGGCACCCACCTTAGCTTACTCCGATATGAATGGTTACGGTTGGGGCTTGTTCACCCAGAGTATGTACATGATTTACTGGGGAGCGCTAAGCGTAGTCTTATTTGTTTTAGGCTATGGCTTGTACCACAGAGGGCCACAGCAGAGCCTTAAGACGCGAATGAACTTGTTAGGCTACCAATTAGGTGGCGGTGGCAAGGTTATAGTGGCAAGTGCTCTTGTTGTGTTTCTGGGCATGGGGAGTTACTTATTTTACCAAACAAAAGTGCTAAATGAGTACCAAACTGCAGATGAAAGCGCCGATTTACAAGCAGACTACGAAAAAGCGTTCAAGCAATACCAAGGCTGGCCTATATTAGTGACGACAAAAGTAAATGCTAATATCGATCTTTATCCTGAAGCCCGTAAAGTTGTGGCGAACATTAAATTTGAATGGCAAAACAAGTCAGATAAGCCAATCGAAAAAATGTTAGTACAATTGCCGGAACACACACGTGCAGACACAGTAAAGATCAATATTCCTCATTCAACTCTAGGAGAGTTTGATGACCGTTACCGCAATACTTGGCTGACTTTCCAAGCGCCGATTATGCCAGGGGATAAAGTACAAGGGGATATTCAATTAACCCGCGAGTCAGTCGGGATTGCCGAATCAGGCTTTGATTTCACGGTTGTTGAAAATGGTACTTTCATTAATAATTTTGAGTTATTACCGGCATTTGGTTACCAAGAAGGCTATGAGTTGTCAGATCGTCACGAGCGTAAAAAGCGTGACTTAGCTGAAAAACAGCGTGCTAACAAGCTTGAGGATGATCGCTTTTACACGCAGAACTTTTTTGGGGCCAATGGTGATTTTATTCAGTTTGAAGCCACCATTTCGACGGTTGCTGACCAAATAGCCTTAGCACCCGGATACTTACAAAAACAGTGGAAGAAAGATGGGCGGCAGTATTTTCACTATTTGATGGACAGTCCAATGGTGAATTTTTACGCTATTATTTCGGCACGTTATCAAGTTAAACGTATTGAACATAAGGGCATTGCGATTGAGGTTTACTATCACCCAGACCACCCTTGGAATGTCGATCGCATGATCGAATCAGTGGAAGATTCTATTGATTATTACACTCAAGCATTTGGGCCTTATCAGCATAAGCAAATGCGGATCATGGAGTTTCCGGGTTACCGTAGTTTTGCTCAAAGCTTTGCTAATACCGTGCCTTATTCTGAGCGTATTGGTTTTATTACCGACTTACGTGATGAAGACAATATTGACCCCGTGTATTACGTAACGGCGCATGAAGTGGCACATCAGTGGTGGGGACATCAAGTGGGGGCTGCTGACGTACAGGGCAGTGCTGTTATTTCAGAAACCTTATCTCAGTACTCTGCTTTGATGGTGCTGGAAAAGAAATATGGCAAGAAAATGATCCGTAAATTCCTTAAATATGAATTGGATCGATACTTACGTGGTCGGTCGTCTGAATCGATAAGAGAGATGCCGTTATTGCGTAGTGAGAACCAGCAATATATTCACTACCAAAAAGGCTCTGTGGTGATGATGGCGATTAAAGATGCAATAGGGGAAGATAGGCTTAATGATAACTTGAAGGCATTTTTAACACGTTATCAATATCGTAATGATCCTTTTCCAACCACTTTGGATCTCGTCCGCTACCTTAAACAGGGGGTCGATAAGGAACAAGCGCAGTTTATCGAAGATTCATTTAACCAGATCATATTATATGATTTACGTTTGACGAATGTAGTGATGACTCAATTGGATAATGGCAAAGTACAGTTGGACTTGACTATTCATGCTGGTCGTAAAGCTGCCCAAGGCAAAGGTGAGGAATCTGAATTACCATTAGATGCCTTAATTGATATTGGTGTATTTAGCGCCGATCCTGATAACCTTAAAAATGACAGTGAAGTGCTGCTATTAGAGAAACATAGACTTGTTAGTGGAGAGAATAACTTAACTTTAGTCCTTGATGGTAAGCCAAGCTATGTAGGGGTTGATCCCTTTATTAAGCTGATTGACCGTGATGCGAAGGATAATATCTTTAAGCTTTAATCGGTTCTTTAACGTAAAACTGACGCTTAAAGCGTCAGTTTTTTTAAGGATAGAAATTTGATTGCAGAAAATGGACTTACTTTGCTTAAATGAAATGAAATGGCGTGGCAATTCATTACTGTGTAGCGAAAAGGAAGTTTGTCAGTATTGGCCTGACTAAGCAGCCAGCTTCAATGTCATACATTCATATATAACTTGCATGTTTCATGGGAACGCATTACGCCTAAAATTGGCTATTTAATGCTTTAAGTCAGCTTAAATTAATCAACGTAATAAAGTTACCTTAAATTGCAGCTGGACTTGGTATAAGTACAACGGCACTTTTGATATAAACAGTTCAAAAATCCGTAGATTCACCTGATGATTAAAATGGGTAGCCTATTAATCTGAATAATGAACTCAAAATCCAGATCATGTTTAATGAAGTTAAACAGTGCGGTATCACCAAAGCTCTATCTGCCACAACTGTCACTGTAACGTCCTCTGTTCCTCTTAGCTTAACCATAAGTTTATCTTTATGGTTGTTTCTATTAGTCCATTAAAAGTGAATTTATTTTTTTGTTGTTTTTGGTATACCCTCTATGTGATTAATGAGTTCTAATTGAAAAATATAATCACAAAGAGGGTTGATATTAAATGTATTATCTCAAATTCAGATTATTGAAACTTACCTATCACTGGATTTGATATTTGTTAGTCGATTTATCCAACTTAGCTCTAATTACACGGTCATCTTTTTTAATTGATTCGAGTAATTTAACTAAGTCAGCATCAGTTTTAGGTGTGTAAATCCCTAAGTTAGACTCCGTATTCATAGAGATTGAAAGGTCGTGGTCATTAGCAAAATCTTCAGATGAAGCATTATCAAATAGCTTAATAACAAGATCACCCGTGACTATCGATGGTTGAGATAAACGGTCAAAGATGATTTGGCCTTTAGTGAGTGTATCTGAGCGAACAATGGAATCACCTTGCTGCACTTTGTACGCTCCTTCTGTAGATGATGTGCGGTCAACTAACTTTTGTTCATTTGTTTTGGTTTCATTCATATTTAGCTTTTCAGCTATATCCGACTCAGCGAATGCTACCGTCCCAGCAAAGGAGGTAAGTAATACTGATAAGCAAATAACTACTTTAAATTTTTTCATTTGTAACTCCAATTAGCTAGCTGCATGACCATGGAAACGGATAGACCAACCTTTAAGTAGTCCGTTTGCATCGTTAGGTATATCAACGACCTTATCATTGGCGGCAGGATTCTGAGCAGTACCTACTCTATATTGAGTCCAAAAACTATATTGACCGCTATTAACGTCAGTCACTTTAAGGGTCCAGTCGCCAGCCGAATCTTCACCATAAAAAGCATTTGATAGCATTGGGGTATCTACATAACCAGTAACGATTTCATCAGGATCAGTTTCATCAGCGACTCCTTGGAATGTGAAACCGTTGTAAGGTGTCATTACCATGCTATGAGTGCCTGATGGAGATATAAGTTCGATAGCTAAGTCAGGTAAGCGCTTATGATCAATGTTTAGCTCTATTTGAACCCCCTCAATAACGAGGTTGTCTAGAACTGAATTAGCATCCGTTACGCCACTCGGGTTAGCATCCGGAATAGCCTTATCTAATTTGTCTTTTATAGTCCAATCACTGATTACGTAATCGCCTAAATCAGCTTTATAGGTTCTAGCAAGATTTACTGCGGCAGTTGCGTCTACGCGACCAAAGCCATATAAGTTATTGAAATGGTACCCTGCAGCATTTTTTACCCATGCTCCCATAGCTTCAAAATCAGCTTTACCTGCAACATCTATCATTATTGGTGATTGGTCTGGATTAATTTCAACTGAAGTCTTAGCTAAAATTTCACGAACATCACGCCAACCCAAATCGGGATTAGCACTCAATATCAATGCAATAACACCTGCTACACTAGGAGTTGCAGCTGATGTTCCATTCATTGTTGATGAATAGTTACATTGCTCGTTAAGAGGATGGTCCCCGCCCATGAATCCTGTACTGGGGCGATCATTAGTGGTAGCGCTACCTTTTGCACAGGTCATTCTATCGGTCGTCACCATGGCAGGAGCATCAGTACCGTACTCACCGCCAGCACCAGCGACAAACACATTAGAGCCGACTGATGAATAGCTTGATAATTGGCCGACTGCATTTGTCGCGCTAACAACTAAATTGAACAAGTTAGTGTTATCTGGTGACATATTGGCGTTATGGAAAGGTAAACCATGATTGTTATCTTCACCTTTAATCACAGCGATACTTGGTGCCCAGTAAGCATTTTGGAATTTGAAGTATTGAAATCCGTTACCAGCGGCTTTAACAAATAAAGCACCTTTACCATCAGGTCCATGCTTAACAACATCTAGCATCAGTTCATTTTCATCTTCTTCAGTCGTAAACGGCAGTGTCGGTGAATAACCGTAACTTTGGTTAAACACTCTTGCGGTATCGCTAAAAGCACTTTTACCATGGGATTTAGCGAAGTTGGCAAACGTTTGTACACCCGCAGCACAAGTTAGGAAGTTGCTTAGTGTTGGATGAGCGCATAGTGGATCTTGGTCTAAAAAGTTGAAACCGATTAAACTTGCCTCTGGTGCAACACCACGCCCCCCAATACCGTTCCAGCCCTCGGAAGCAATAATACCGCTTACCTCTGTACCATGAGCAGCACTATCAGCAAAAGGCGTTGGGTCATTAGTTCCGGTAATTAAGTTGTACGACCCTCCAACAATCACATTATTTTTCAAATCTTCATGGGAGATTTCTACGCCGTTATCAATTACTGCAACAATAATACCTTTACCGGTAGCACCGCTTGAAATAGCGCCCTCTACATTTAGATCGTTCCCAGTTAGACCGCGACTTAAAGAAAATGAATTTTGCGCCGTATTTTTTAAGTGCCATTGTTGAGTGTATAGCGGATCACCGCCATCAATGTTAATAGTCAGCTCGGAGATCGAATCTTTATTGACTCCATCACTAACTTTAAAATCGATGACCTCAGCACCTTCGCTAGCCGAAGTGGTGTAGGTGAACGTGCCTTTAGCGGCATCAGTTATGAGTAACTTACCAAGCTTAATTGAATCTGGATCAACGATAGAGAAAGTAACATCACTATCTTCATCGTTGCCAGTCAGTGTACCTGTAACGGTAACTGACTGCTTTGCACTAACGGTTACATCAGAGCTTGTAGGTGACAAAATATTCTTTTTAGTATCACTATTGTCACTACCACAGCCAGCTAAAATAGCTGTTGTAATGCAAATAGAAAGTATTGTTTTTCTATACATCTTTAATACCTTTCCCTTTAATAATTAACTTTCTTCCCTTCTTCGATTTATACGAAGCGATTTCAATGTAAAAGATATAAAACCACACCCATACTTAACAGGTGTAACAGAATGTATC
>NZ_PJBM01000171.1:0-25276 GCF_002836075.1 Shewanella sp. GutDb-MelDb
TACTTACCCTCCCTGCTTTGCTTAGTTCAAATCAGTCTTATGCTGCGGATGCACTTGTTGAATACTGTGAAAACTGTTCGACTAGTCAAATGGAGAGCATTATAAGAGCGAAGTTTAAATACACTAAAAGTTGCCCATATTACGAAGAGGACGAGTGCTATGATGCAGAGTTTAAGGAATACAACATGTTTTTTTCTGATTCAGCACATACGCGAGTGACCAAGTATGAAATTGAGCATGGAAAATACTTTCTTGAATACAGTAAAGATAATCTTACCCCTGATGAGATAGACTTTTTTTACGAGCTAAGAGAACTTAGAAGACAATTACTTGAAGATGCGGCGTCTGGTGATAATTTGTTTCCTCATTCAGCGCCGTTGAAGAGTAATAATTTAGTAAGTACTTATAATAGTGCTGGAGTTGGCTACAGTTGTACAAGTCCTTTTGCTGCAAATGGGGAATTTAACGACAGTATTTATGACTCTTTGGTAAAAGACAGAAAGGTTCTTAATAGTATGGAGACTATATTAACGAATAGGTACAATAATCGTGGATATATTGATCGGATTGTAGACAAAGTTCATTCTATGGCTGGTTGGAGTTCTCCGGTTATTGGTCTCACTTTCGAGAAAGCTACTGAAGGGGTCGTCCACTATGAAAATTTTGCAGATCACTCTGTAGGGGTTTATGACGTAACATTAAAAGCTGTACATGGATCACCTTCCGAAGATTTCGCAGTTCAATTAGAGGTTGATTTATTGAGAAGTAAGAATTCAAGTGGTCAATCTTTGAGTGGGTTCGTACGAAAAACTAGTCGAGGTTATCAAGTCTTTGATGCTGACACATTGGCTAGTATGAGTGTTTGTGATCAGCAGGAAGTTACAGGTGATAATGAAATGACCGATGAATTTCTAGATGACCCTGATGAAGAAGCATTCTGTGGAAGAGTTGGCACAACGACTACGATGAGATTTTATGTACTTATAGGAAGAGACCCTTCAGGTATGAGAGAGTATGGTTGGATGTACGTCGAAAAGGAAGATGAGGATAACAATGACGTTGACGATGCCGATGGTTTTTGTGATTAACTAAAATATTTGAGAGTGTTATTGCAACTCTATCGTGAGAACTTAAAGTCAACTGTATTCATATACAGTTGACTTTGACTTTTTATTAAACTAATTCATTTTTCGTCCAGTTGTACTTCTTTGGGGTTGAGATTCCGCCAGGGACTATTAACAAAAAATGCTTAATAAAATGATATATTAATAGCAATCCATTCGCTACTGTACTTGGTATCTAATATTTGGTGGTGGCCTCAGAAATGATGGGTGGATTACACTACTACTGAGTTTCAATCGTTCGGCCCCATTTGTTTTGGATAAAGTTTTCAATGAAAACATCACTTTTTCCAATTCAAATTTTGAAAACTAAAAATCGGTCAAAAATATGAATAATAGGTTAGGCACCGCAGTTGGTGTGCCAATTATGGAAAATTGAGTTATGACTGATGAATCTATGCTGTACCAGAAAGTAGACCTATTGAATGGACTGTTTCCTAACCTAGATACAGAGGCTGAAAAGGATGTATGCAACGCGATACTCGCCGATGTACTAGAGATTCATAGGCAACTGTATATCACAACAGGTTTAATTCCTGTTGCAGTTGCTGACGTTGGACTGGGGAGAGTGCCCGAGCCAGTTCCGACACAATAGCACTGGACGTTCGAGAGCTTGGGCTTAACGTGTGACTGAAACTTAAATTGGTCACGAAGGTGTGGCCACATTCAGGGTCAGAGCATGAACAGTAAAGATCGGCATGGGCCAAACTCAGCCGATTTGTTTTTCCAATTATCGCAACAGAACCACAGCCTGGACACATTACCCGCATCACAATCTCCCAATTATTTTAATCTGCTTAGTTTACGTGATAACACTGTGTTTTTGAACAGTGCTGTAAGCTAGGAGTGGTAATGCTTGTCATGCAAATTATTTATTTTTTGATAAAATCCTATATAGACCAATATTATGCGATATTTGATTGACTATCATAGGCTTAACCTTGCAAGGTAAGATAGCTTACAGGGGCCGCATAATCAGATGTTATATGCAAAAATGTGTGTTTGGCACTTCAAGGAGTACATATGGGTAAATTAATAGAACCATCAGTAGAAGCAATAAGTGCGTTACAAGAGAGAATTAAAATTTGTTATGAAGATCTAAATTATAGTGACTATTTTATTAACTACGAAGAAACTAATAGTAAATTAATTGCTGAAGTAACTTTCGTTTGCAATGGTTCAACGCCACAGTCAACATTTGAACATAGAACTGAGCATAAAAATAATGAGACAAAACATCTTTGGTATATGGCTCGGGACTGGAATGATTAATTTGCAAGTTTAATCGGGATTTTAACTATCATATCCAAGTCTCTGCATCAGCGTTGGCAATAACAAAGCATTGCACCGGATAAACCGATGAATGCGGCGTTATGTGTCAGTGTTACTCGTAATTTATTACACATAAACAATGATATCACTCTAAGTGATGTACTGGAGTAAAATGAAAGCAACTCAAATGCAAGATGTAAAAACTATAAATGTTCCGAATTGCGCTCATACTAATTTATCAAAAGAGTACTACCTAGGAAGTGCAACGGGTGATTTTATATGCGATGAATGTGGAAAAGCTGGCTTTGGACGTAATTGGCCAGAAGAAGCTAGGAAAGCTAAAGAACAAAATTAATATATATCGTTTTAACAAACTTAACGAAAAAGAGAGATAAATATGAAACGTGCTGGAGCAGTTTGCCCAAATTGTGGCTCAACAAAGACACCTGCAAAAGAAAAAATGATGGGACAAGATACTCAAGACTTAATCTGTGTAGATTGCGATCACACAGCTTGTTGGTCTGATTTTTAACCTGAAAACCAACAAAACAAAAGCGACCAGTAACAGGTTGTTAATATTTAGTAAGGCGTTAGATTAAGGGATAAAGAGTATGACAAAAGAAGAATTAGAATCCAAAACTAAAGAGGAAGTGATGGATTTCATCCGAAAAAGGCTGGCATTCAGTGATGAGATTCAGGGACATTTGAAAAGTATTCGTCTGGAAGATTTCGTTAAAGAACACAGAAGATTCAACATGTCTGGCTATGAAGGAGAAACAGGGGAATGTACTCAACAAAATTTAGCAATTGTAAATGAGTTTGCTGACCTTGGTATTTATGATTATACAAGCTACTTGTTTCTAGATTTCTACAAAGGTTGCGGTACATTGTACTATCAATATTTTGGTGACAGCCCCAACCTAGAACAAGAGCTATCGGGCTTTGGTACAACTGAAATAATATACGAAATATTTCAAAAAACTATTTTTTCAAATAAATCGACGAGAAGGCGTTCGTAATCAAACAAGGCCTGTCAATTTGACTGCCAGCTCTGGTGGCGTTAAGCAAATCATTAGGATCTAAAATAGAACTTATTATCTCCTTCCAAAACCAATATAAGGAATTAGTAGTGAACAAGAAAATAGAACAATCTGAATTGAATGATGCTTTCCAGTCGCTTAAAAAGAAAGGTATTGTTACCGTTGGAACAACTACTCAGTATACAGCTGTGAAAATATCAGATAATGAAGTTGAGAAAGTTCTGGCCGTACATGATTTAGACAACGGTTTAGCTAGTGTTTTTACATACTCTGAAGACAAAAAAAAATGGTTTCCGACACCGTTTGTCGGGGATATAGCCATTAAAGTTACCTAACAATTCATTAAAACGGTTCTTAATAGTTAGCAAGTTCCGCTTTGTTACACAGTAAAACTAACAGTGTTTTAGCCGTTTAACGCAGCGTTACCAATAGCCCCGAATAGTGTAGCTTTACAGCTACACTAACGCCATCACCCCAAATCAAACACCAGCGCTAACTTGCCGCCGACTTCCGGATCTTGCTCTACCGCATTCACCATTTTCCGAATAAGCGGCTTAGTCTCATTCTTAAAGTAAACCTCATCATATTTGGCCGGGTCGCCAAGACCTGCAGTGTTGGCCGGAATGATCCCGGCTAGTCCAGGCGGGAAACGATGGGCGTTAAGTACGTCTTGGGCGCTGACGTTCTTCACGTTCATAAACTCATCTTTACTTTCAAAATTACCCACGGGGATTATTTGCAGCCCTTTCTCTTTACCGTTGGGAATATTCACAAACAGTGATTTGAAATTACCCACGCCTTTACTGTCCTGAATCTTGGTTTTGATATCCTCTTCAACTTCGGGGTCCAGGTTCGGATCGGTGGCGTACATGATGAAACCCATGTGAGCGCCGTTGATATAGTATTTACGTCTGAACAGGGTGGCATCTTCATTAAGCAACGCCGCTTGCAGCCCGCCAAGATAATCGGGGCAACCATAAATTTGCTGCACGGGGTCGTACTGGCGCACCCAAATCACATCTTTGGCTTTATAGCGTTTGACCTGTTGATTGCGCTCGAGTACTACTGCGCCACCATCTTTACCCACGCGGGTGCGATAACTGGGCAACGGGAATAAACGCAGCACCTGGCGAAAGCCGTTGCGAACTTTGAGCAAGGCAACATCACCAAATTGCACCAGGTTTAAAAAGGTCGCCTCAACTTCCTGTGCTGACATGCCCCCAGAGGTAAAGCGGCTCGCCGCCATATTGGCGCGGCTCTGCACTATGCCACCATGTTGAGCATTACGGCGGGTGAGGTTAGCCAACAGATGCCTATCAACGGGCGGCTCCCAGTAGTCATCCATTTGGTTGTAATAGAGTGAGTCATAATCGGTGAGCCACATGTTAGGCATAACGGTTTCGGGCAGGCTGAAAACCACAGGGGCATGACTCTGCTCCGGAGTTACATTACTTTCTGCATCATTGGCAGCTATTTCGACAGGGACCATGTGGATTTACCTTTTTGTGCGTGGTTAAGGGGTTCATTAATTACCGCATGGGCAATCGCAAAAAATACGTCTGCGTGGCCAGTGGTTTGATCTCGGCCTGCCTTAAATGTCATGTTGTCACCGCTGGCGGTGTTGGTTTTACGTATGGCTAAAAAGGACATAGCTATGTCTTTGTGCTCGGCGTCCCAGCTGATCCGGCGTGCTTGCACCACATCAATCATCTTGAGTACCAAGCGGCTCTTACTGCTGACGCTGTAATGAATCGCCATTGCTTCGCGTGGGTAAAGGGTTTGAATTAGGTCGAACACGCCCATGCCAATGCCGGTGGTATCGACGCCAATGTAGGTCACGTGATATCGGGCATAAATCTTTTGTATCTCACTCACGTGATGCTGAAAGTTCAATCCGCGCCAGGCATGTTTCTCAAGTACGCGGAATTTCTCACCCTCTTTAATGGGCGGCGCTATCACTACTAGAGTGGCATTGTCGCGCGTTCGTGACGGGTCATAGCCCAGCCATACCTCACGGCTTGCGAATGGCCTTGGATTTTTGGGCTTAAAGTCGGTCCAGTGATCAGCATCGACGGTGCATTTATCCAGGTCGCTAAACTTAAATACCGAGTCGGCATCATCGACAAAGATGCACATGAACAGGTTATTAAAATCATCGTCGTTATATTCATCCTGCAGCTCATCGATATCGAACAGCTGACAACCACCGCGCAGCGCATCATAAATGTTGACCACATAGCGCCACTGTTTATCTGGGCATAATCTGCCATTGTCGCGATATTCATCGAAGCTGGGGAATTCAACATACTCGCGCTCGCTTTTACCTCTGCGCCAGTGATCGCCCGTCCAGAAGGTATAAGCGGGGTGTGCTTTGGTCGAGGGGGTTGAAAAGTAGGTTTTACGCCAGTTTTTGTGCGTGGCCATGGCCGATGCAAGCTTGTTGAGTTCATCAAACTTGCCGATCCAGAAGTATTCATCCACATACACATGACCGTGGTAACTCTGCGCGGTTTTACTGTTGGTACTTAAGAAACGCAGCTCTGCATCACCATGGGCGGTATGCAACACAATCGGGTTACCGGTTAACTCGATTTCAAAGAACTCTTGTGCGATGGCGACAATATAGGTGCGGAAAACTTCGGCTTGAGCACGTGACGCCGACAGGAATATTTGCGGATCACCGGTCAACACAGCCTGTTCGAATGCTTCACCGGCAAAGTAATAGGTAGCGCCGATTTGACGCGATTTAAGAATGTTACGAATACGCTGATGCAAATTATCATGCATGGTCTTTTGGTATTCGAACAGGGTGGCGAACCATGGGGCAAAATCATCGGCAGTGAGGTGACTCACATCATTCTTACGTTTACGCCCTTTACGTTTTGGATTGTTACCACCTTTATCTGAGTCGTTATTTTTTCCAGCTTTGGCTTGTGAATGACCTTCCTGTTCACCCGCTGCAGCGCGTTCGAGTGTTGCTCGCTGCTTTTTCAACTTCACATGCTTTTCAATAAGCATATCGAGCTCTTTGATCTGCATGCCCGATTTATCGGAAATATCGGCTAGCAGCACAATGCGGCGAGCTATCGCCTCGTCGACTTCCTCTTCACGCAACATATCGCGCCAGCTGTACTTATCGGCCCAGAAATAAATGATGCGGCTATTGGGTAAGCCAAGTTCAAGGCGGATCTCTTCAGGCGTCCCTCGTCTTAAATAGAGCCGTTTTGCTGCTTCGCGTATTTCGGGAGAGTATTTAGCCAAGGGTTAATGTTGCTCACACAATTGAAAACTGGCCCCAGTGTATTCATTAGTTTCAAGCCTATAACTGACTTTAGTTCGGTTCAATTCGGATATGGGTATAGATCCGAATTGAGCCGAACTTAACTCAGTGCCAAGGGCATTTCATCTGGCTATGCTGGCCACCTAAATCAGATATCACCATCGATTAACCAGCGTAGATGAGCCAAATATGAGTCAATTGAAAACAGATTGGGTGCGTATCGCCACCGAAGGGCAGACATTCCGAAATGTACCTATTGAGCGTCAATGGTTAGTCGACATTGCTGAAACCTATACCGTCGAAACATATGGTGCCCGTATCTGGCCAGATCATCGTCGTTGGTATGGTGCCTGGGGTGATGTGCTTGAAGTTAAAACCGAAGAGCAAGATGGCAAACTGCGTTTGTTCGCCAAGTTAAAACCAAATACTCAACTGATCTCTGCCAACGAGCAAGACCAAAAAGTATTTACCTCTATCGAACTCGACCCCAATTTTGCCCAATCGGGTAAAGCTTACCTCACAGGTTTGGGCGTAACTGATGAACCAGCCAGTTTAGGTACTGATCGCCTTAAGTTCTCAACGAAAGAACGCTTTGATACCCATCAATATGGCGCGCCTGAACAGCTGGTTATCGGTTATCCCGATGTTGAACACGCCGAAAGTGACGAACAGCCCAAGCAAGAAAAGCACCTCTACAGCATTTTGAAGAACTTCTTTAAATCACATTCGCCAGAACTGGCACCCGAACCTTCTGAGGAAGAACCCATGAACAAAGAACAGTTTGAAGCCTTGATGGGCCAATTTACAACATTTGGTACTCGACTGGAGGGGCTTGAATCCAAAGTCGAAGCCTTTGGCAAAAAGCCAGAAGGTGAACAAGAGGGCGGTGATAAGGGTAAGCCTGAAGGTGAGCAAGACACAGGCAAGCCTGAAGGCACCACTATTACCACTGAGCAATTCAGCACCTTAAACGAAAGCCTCACGGGATTGGTAGCTAAGTTTGAAAGTATGGAAACCAAGTTCAATACATTAAGCCAAGAGACCGGTGGTCAAGAGCCTGATCCAGCAGGCAAGGGCGAATCATTCACTGTTGTGTAAAGCGCTGCAATCGATAGCCGACATTCATCACTAAAGAAGAGAGAGCAAAATGAATTTAACACCAGTCGCACTCGCCTGTTTGCTGGCCTACGGCGCGAACATGGCACAAAGCTATGGCGTTGATGATGTTCAACATCAATTCAGCGTTACTGGCCCAATGGAAACCAAATTAAAAGCCGCCTTGCTTGATTCGGTAGAGTTTCTGTCACTCATCACCACCATGGACGTTGACCAGATTAAAGGCCAGGTCGTTAAGGTGGGTAACTATGGTATTGCTACTGGCCGTAAGAAATCCGGGCGATTTTTCACTGAAAATGGTCTCAATGGTCATAACTACGAGCTAGTAGAAACAGATTCCTGTTCTACAGTGCCGTGGGCAACCCTTGCCGTGTGGGCTAATGCTGGCACGCAAGGCCAGTTTATGCAGCTGATGAGCCAAAACACCACACTGCGTTTTGCGCTCGATATGCTGCGAGTGGGTTTTAATGGCACATCGGTCGCGGTTGATTCGGATCCTGATGCTAATCCCATGGGTGAAGATGTTAACAAAGGCTGGCATCAAATCGTTAAAGAGAAAGCGCCAGTGCAAATCATGACGGATCCTATTTACTTCAATCCTGACGCTACTGGTGTATTGAAAGATGGCGAGTACAAAACACTCGATGCCATTGTCACTGAAATTAAAAACACCTTGATCCATCCCTCTTTGCGTAATGACCCGCGTTTGGTTGTCTTGGTGGGGAGCGACTTAACCGCAACCGCACAAACCAAAATGATGAATGAGGCCAACAAGCCGAGTGAGAAAGTGGCCGCGCAACAGATGGATAAATCGATTGGTGGATTAAAGGCCTACACGCCGCCGTTCTTCCCCGGTAAACGTATCACTGTGACTCTGCTTTCTAACCTGCACCTCTATACCCAGAAGGGCACCCGCTCGCGTAAGTCTGAGAATGTTGAAGATCGTAAGCAACATGAAGACAAGTATTGGCGCATGGAAGGTTATGCCATCGAAGAGTTCCAGGGCTATGGCGCCGTCGATGAAGCCGCAATGAACATCGGTGCGGCTCCAGCGGCTTAACGCTTAGATATTTATCAACGCCTGGCTAATGGCTCAAACCATTAGCTTGGCCATTGAATTAGCCAACATATAACAAATACCTGAGGGAACCATCATGAGTGCCTTTGCAAATTTCAAAAAACGCCACGAAGCCAAACAAGCCGCCGCGCAAGGCAGCACTGAAAAGCCAACGATGGCAGCACCTATGGATACCAATCCGGCGCTGCGTTTACTGGCTGCACTTCTTGGTTGTGATGAACAAGACGCCATTGCCAAAGCAACTGAGTTAGTAGCGCAAAGAGCACATTCTAGTCAAATGACGATAGACATTGAGCCCGCTGCAGACGGTGACAAAACCGTTATCGAATCTAATTTAAAAGACACTGCCAGCACAGTAGAACAAGCAGCTGACTCTGTTGAAACTGCCGCTAGCGATGTAAGTGAAGCGTCGAGTGACTTAGTTCACCGCACTGATGAAATTGCTGATGTGACCGCTGATCTTAAAGAAGCGACTGCAGAGCTAAAAAAGCCGTCGGCGGGGCCGCAATCCTCGCCTTCAGAGAAAAGCACGAAGCGAAACGAAAGCTCGAAAAAGTAGCGCAAACGGGGAGTGCCTCATACGCCCCCAGTCTGCATTTGCAATTGATTGCACTCGATGCCGACCTGAAAAAGCTCAAGAGCTTTGCCAGACGGCAGGACAAGATAACCCACAAGCGCGATGTGTTACTGCCCAAGTGGCAACCCATCGTAAATGAGTATTTAGCGCAGGTGAACAGTGGAGAGAAACCTTATGACAACCCTTTATTTGCTCGCTGCATTATTTGGCTGTTCGATATTGCTGACTTTGGCCGAGCGCTTGAACTGGCATTTAAGGCCATCGAACTGGGCCAACCTATGGCGCCAGGTATTCGCCGCGAGTGGCCGAGTTTTATCTCCGATACGGTATTCGATTGGAGCGAAACTCAGGCTGAATATGGTCGCAGTGTTGAGCCTTACTTTTCTCAGGTATTCAACCAGGTTGTACACCATTGGAAACTGGCTGAACCCATTACCGCTAAGTTCTATAAGTTCAAAGGTCTCAGCTTACTGCGAGGCACGACGGGTGAAGTTAAGCCAAGCAGTATCGGCGATGCGGATTTACTGCAGCAGGCAGACAGCTTTCTTGAAAAAGCGGCCAGCCTGTATAAAAACGCCGGGGTAAAGACCGTTAGAAACCAGATTGATATGCGTTTACGTGCCCTCGAAGCTTATGGCTCACAAGAGACAGGCCAAGAGATACCGTAAACAGGGACCGACTCCCAACCCTCCAGTGCGCTAGCCGAGTGTTTGACAGGTGACTGTTAATAACCACGTCGACGCTAACCGCACTGAACCCAATTGAATAGCAACACTAAGGCGAAAGCGATGAGTTTTGGATTTGAGGCAGCAGCACAAGCAAGCATCGCTATCGACTCAGAAAGCGGTTGGCCTGCGTTTTCAACTGGCGAGTTTCGTCAGCACCGCCGCATACCCGAAACCTTTGAAGAGCAGGTGCTAGCCGACTCACTCAATCGCAGTGTTGTAGAGATACAGACACAGCTAATTAACTTCATCACGACAGTGCAGGGCACGGAAGCCCCTTTCGCCCTTGACGCGAGTCTGGTTCCAGATTTCAAGGAGCAGCAAGTCAGCATTTACCGCGGGGCAGTATATGCCCGCAGTCATGCCGATTTGCTGGGCTATTTTTCTGCCGTCGACCAAAAAGAGGCTGGCAACAATAAAGCTCAAGATGTTGACCAGCAAAATGTGATGTTAGCGCAATCTAATCGCAGCGTTCGCTTGCTGCTTGGCCTTGGCCGTGCCGGAGTGCACAGCTTATGAGTGTAACGACTATGCAAACCAAGACACAGCTGCAACAGCTCACCGAATTTTTACTGGCCAGCCTTAAACCGGTAATCAAAGCCAACGATATAGATGCCTGGCAAGAGCGCGGCACTTTGATCTTAAGCGGTGAAGACAAGGGCCAAGAGGGCTATCAAGTTGCTAAGTGGAAGCACTCGGCGGTGATAGCACTAGAGAATTTTCCCCATCGGAAAATTAACCCATACAACTTGTTTGCGATGGTGTCGGCCTATTTGATTGACAGTGATTGGCCCCGTGATGAGTACGGTTTAGAGGACCCTGAAATCGATATTGATGTCGTGAGCAAAGACAGCGCCACCGTATTGATAGAAGTGCAGCTGATGGATGACATTGATTTGATCCCCGATGACAACGGCCCTGTGCAATTCAACGGTGGTCGCTATCGTGTGTCGCTAGTGCCTATCAATATTGCTGACAGTATTGAAACCGACGTATCGATGGCGGGTGACTGATGAGCCTCGTTATCAGCGCCAACAAAAAGCAGGCGTTAAGCGTTAAAGACCAACTGATTTTGGCTACGTTACCCGCTAAAAAAAGAGTGCGAATTTTAAAAACATTAGGTCGCCAGGAACGCGCCTTAGCACGTAAGCGCATAAGCAGCCAAACCTCAGTTAACGGTCATAAATTTGCGGCCCGTGCCGATGGCCGTAAAGCCAAAATGCTTAAGAAAATGACTCGCCGATTAGAGCCGTATGTCAAAAGCGCCAACCGGTTAGAGCTTAAGCATCAATCAACTCAAACTGGGCGTGTTGCGGCCTTTCAACAAGAGGGGGGGATTGAAAGATACACCGCTAAAAAAGCCAAAAAACGGAACGGTATACCTGACTACCAAGGGCCATGCTCTCGGCGGCAAGCCAAGGCATTGGCACGAGAAGGTTACAAAATCCGTAAAGGAAAAGGCAAGGGATATAGACGAGCGACGATATCTGAAATTATGAAAAATATGACGCTGGGTCAAGCTGGGTTAGTACTGCGCATGATGAGAGGTACAAGGCAAAATCCAAGTTGGAATATTCAAGTATCGCCTCGCCCATTCCTTGGTGATACGACCGAAAATGTGCAAACAGAATTAGCCAAACTACTAAGCCAAACGAGAGGATAACCCCATGCCATTAGGTAACGTTACCGTAAACAACCAAAACCAAGCACAGGGTGAGGTGCAAGCCATAGAGCGCCATTTCCTATTTATTGGTTTAGCGGGTAAAAGCGACGAAGCGAGCCAGCTGTTTTCGCTTAATGCCCAAAGTGATATCGAGTCCATGTTTGTTGATAGCAATTTGCGCAAGCAACTGATTGCCGCGCAGCTTAACGCTGGTCAGAACTGGACGGCGGGCGCGTATCCACTTGCTGTAGATGAAACCATTGCAACCGCCATTGGACATGCTAACGAAGTGCAGAGCTTTGAAACGGTCGTTGTCTGTGACGTGCAAAAAACTGCACAAACTATCAGTGGTATTTCTGATGCAGTCTTAGCACTGCAGGGCTCTCATGGCCGTTGGTGCTCAGTCATTGTTGCATTGCCGGGCATTGGTGCTGACGAAACATGGCCGCAGTACGAAGCCAAGTTAACCGCACTGGTTGCAGGCCTAGCGCTGCCATTAGTGGTGCCTGTGCCTCAGCTAAATGGCAACAATGTTGGTGTGCTCGCTGGGCGTTTATGTAACCGCAGCGTGAGTATTGCTGACTCACCCATGCGTGTGGCCACAGGCTCTGTTGCTGGCCTTGGTGTTATGCCAACCGATTCAGAAGAAACACCGTTGTCATTAGCAAGTTTGAGTACGTTAGCTAAAGCGCGACTCAGTGTGCCGCAGTGGTATCCAGATGTTGCGGGCGTGTATTGGGGCGACGGTTCGACGCTTGAAGTGGAAGGCGGCGATTTTCAGGTGATTGAAAACCTGCGTGTGGTACACAAAGCCAGTCGCGAAGTGCGTGTACGTGCAATTTTGCGTGTAGCTAACCGTATTCTTAACTCAACCCCTGCCAGCATTGAACTTAACAAAGCCTACTTTATCAAGCCGCTGCGCATGATGAGCAAAACGACCACCGTTAATGGAGTGCCGTTCCCGGGTGATATTACGCCGCCGCGTGATGGCGATATTGCCATTGTATGGATAAGCAAAACCAAGGTGACTATTGCCATGGTCGTACGCCCATATAACAGCCCTAAATCAATCACCGTCAATATTATGTTGGATCTTAGCGTGCTTTAGGCACTAAGACTCACGCAACGTATCTGAGGAGCAAGCAACATGCGTTTATCCGGAATGAATTTTAGAATACACATGGGTGATACCCAAGTGCAGGTCGATAGTGCCTCGGTGACGATCACTGATAACAGTGGCGTGTCACAAACGGGCGGGGTGCCCGATGGGGCCGTTGATGGTGATGTTGCTGCGAACGGTGAAATCACTGTTAACGCGGCTAACTTTGCCCTCATCAGCCAACAAGCCAAAGCCGCCGGTGCGTGGCGTGCAATGGAAAACTTTGACTTTCAGTTTTACGCCAAGACATCACAAGACGAAATGAAGGTTGAGTGTTTTGGGTGTCGCATCAAGTTAAGTGATCTGCTCGATATCGACCCAAAGGGCGGCAGCGCTAGTCTGTTTAAAATTCCGTTTGATGTCACTAGCCCCGATTTTGTGCATATCGACGGCGTGCCGTACCTGCGCCCTGATGAAATTGAACACATCGTTCAATAAGGACTAGCCAATGGATGATGCAGATTTAGCGGTAAAACATGAAGAACGGGCAGAAGCCAGGGCAAGGTCGCGACGCATGTTAGCTAAACCTGCAAAACCCAGCGCTAGCCACTGTATTGAATGCGATGACGCCATCAGCCAAGCAAGGCGTAACGCGGTGCCAGGCGTTGAGCTGTGTATTGATTGCCAAACATTAAGTGAGAAAAAGCGATGAGCCAATTACGCAACAGATTGATAGCTGAGGTAATAGAGCGTGAGGGCGGTTATGTGAATGACCCTACTGATCGCGGCGGCGAAACCATGTACGGCATCACAGCAAAAGTAGCACGTGAGTATGGCTTTAAAGGGGTTATGCGTGATCTGCCTTATGAACTGGCTTTTAAAATCTATCAAGACCGTTACTGGGCACCGTTAAAACTGGACGAGATCCAGCCATTAAGCGAAGTACTTACCGAGCAGCTTTTCGATTTTGGGGTTAACTCCGGTGTTAGCCGTGCAGGTAAATGTTTGCAGCGAGTACTCAACGTACTCAACAACCGCCAAACACTGTACCCAGATTTAGCCGCCGACGGTGTCGTTGGTAGCCGAACGCTGCGCGCATTAATCAAATTTATTGATCATCGTAAGCAAAGCGGCTTGAAAGTACTGATTGAAGCGGTCCGTGGTCAGCGCATCAGCTTTTGCATCAACATTGCAGTGAAAGATGAAAGCCAAGAAAAGTATCAGTTTGGCTGGCTTAAACGCATCGTACATTTATAAGGGGTTATCGATGAACTTACTCAGCATTCTAGGCAAGGTCGGCACCTCTATTTTGGCCGATGTGATCCCAGGCGGTAACACCATTCTTAAAGTGGTTAACGGGTTTCTGCCTGATGACAAACAGCTAGGTGATAAAGCCACTGGCGCTGAAATACAAGATTCAGTTGCTGCATTACCTGCCGAAGTGCAAGCGCAGGTATTAACTAAACAATTTGATGTTGAAATCACTGCCATTAAAGAACACACCAATGTGATCCAAGCCTTGGGTGATGTTGATAAAACAGGCCATTCAACGCGGCCAGCCATAGCAATAATGATGGCCAAGATTGTGGCGTTCTCAGTGATAGTGCTGATCTCCTTTTTAGCCGTGGCCATGTATCACGGTGATGCCGAGACCATTGTTGCCATTGGTGATAATTGGCCGTTAGTTGTGGCGATATTAGGCACGCCTACAGCTTTGTTACGCGCCTACTTTGGCATGCGCACCAAAGAGAAACAGCAAAAGTACCAGGCGGTTTCTAATACGCCGCCTGAGTCGCTGTTTTCTGGCGTATTAAGCCTAATAGGGAAAACAAAATGACAGAACTTGCCACTTGGTTAATGGTTGCTATCGCCTTTATCAGCTTAGTGCTCACCATCTTGGTGCCGCTACTAGTCAGCTTGTTTAGCGCTCACAAAAACACCACCAAAGAGCTGAGTGATCATAAGACCCATGTGGCAGAAAACTATGCCACCAAGGATGACGTAAAAGAGTTAGGCGACCGAATGGAACGCCAAATGAGAGATGGATTTAACAACCTAAAAGACTTACTCACTACCAATAAAGATAAGGATGCAGCATGAAAAAGACAGTGATTTTAACGATTGGCACCACGGAATTTAAATTCAACATGACGGTTAACGACCATTCTGATTTTGTTGATAGCGTGTCGCGTGGCGGTTCGGTGTGTAGTGCTTCGCATAACTTTGTGATCCGCTCCGTTGATAAAGACCAAAAAGAAGAGCTTAAAACCTTACTGGCCGAATCACCTGGCGCAGACGTTCAAATTGCAGGCACTTTGAAAGGTGAATTTGCACCGGCTTTGGACATTGCCGTAAAAAAATAACCGCACTGGTTGAGGCCATTGAAAGCAACCAGTTTGAGCAGATGCTGGCCATTAGGCGGCATCTGCTGCCACATGAAGATGATAGTGAACAGTCAATCGCGAGAGCACTTTGGCTGCATAAAAACAACTTAGAGAGCCTCGAAATTGTCACCGCTAATGGCGTTAATAGGGCCTTCTCTGGCAAAGCCAGCTAATAACATAAGGGAGAGTGATCACCAATGAGCCTACCAAAACCATTGATGTTTACCGTTGGGTTAGTTGACCAGATCACTAAACCTATTGCTAAAATCACGCAGCAATTTAGCGGGCTAGCCGCTAACTACCAAGCCGGAACGATGCAAATGGCCACGGGTATCGGTGGTATAGCGGCGAGCGGTTACGCACTGCAAAACGCACTGATGCCCGCCATTGAAATGGACCGCGCATTAGGTGAGGTTAAATCGCTTGGGGTGCGTCAATCTGCCCTTAAGCAGTTAACCGATACGTCATACGAATACGCGCTTAAATATGGCAAGTCAGCCACCGATTTTATCAGTTCAAGTTATGACATTCAGTCGGCGATTGAAGGCTTAAGCGACTCGGATCTGTCGCAGTTTACACTCGCTTCAAATGTGCTGGCATCAGCCACTAAAGCGGATGCCGCCACCATTACCAGTTATATGGGCACCATGTATGGCATCTTTAAAAATGATGCTAACGCCATGGGTAAAGGTGATTGGGTTAACCAGGTCACGGGCATGACGGCCACGGCAGTGCAAGCGTTCAAAACCACCGGTGCAGAAATGTCGAGCGCCTTTACGGCCATTGGTGCCGAAGCGCAGAGCGCAGGCGTTGGCATGCATGAGCAAATGGCTATTCTTGGTACGTTGCAAGCGACGATGTCGGGCAGTGAATCGGGGACTAAATACAAAGCGTTTTTAGCGGGAGTGGGTAAAGCACAAAAAGGCTTAAACCTGCAGTTTACCGATGCTCAAGGCGCGATGCTGCCAATGGTCGATATCCTTAACAAAATTAAAGGCAAGTACGGCGAAACACTAGATGTTGCCGAGGGCGATGCACTGGCTAAAGCTTTTGGCTCGCAAGAGGCTGTCGCCACCGTTAAATTATTAATGGGTAACATTGACGGTTTAGCGGGTTCGATTAATAAACTCGGTGACGTTAAAGGCATGGGGCAAGCCGAAGTGATGGCCGCTGCTATGACCGACCAAAGCGAACGGTTAGCCCAAAGCTGGTACGTTATTCGCGCCGCGTTCGGCTCTGCTGTACTGCCTGCGTTTAATCAGTTCGTTGGCTGGATAGCCGATATGGGCAAACAGGTACTGTGGTTTACCCAAACATTCCCTAACTTAACCCGCGTGCTTGGTTATGGCGCAATTGCACTGCTTGGCCTTGTGGCCGCAGGTGGTGCATTCACTGTGATGATGGGCGTGGGCAAAATGGCCATGACCACTTACGGTGTGGCGGCAATGGCATGGGCGGGGATAAATACTCTATTAACATCGGGTTTGGCCTCACTGCGCGGCATTATGCTTGCGGTGAATATTGCCATGTATGCCAATCCTGTAGGCTTAGTCGTCGCGGGGATTGCAGCGCTTATTGCGGTGGTTGGCTTAGCCGTTTATTACTTTGATGATCTTCGAGCAATGATGGTAGGCACTGCATGGGGTGAGCCCATATTGTATGCGGTTGATGCTATTGCTGGGCTACTTAAAACGCTGGGCGGTATCGTCATGAGCGTGTTTGGTGGCTTTTTCAGTATTGTTGCAACGGTATTCAATGCGTTAAAACCCCTTGCGAGCTTTTTACTTGATGTGGTGGTGTTTAACCTCAAAATCATGGGCGGAGTATGGGCGGCGGTATTTGGCGCTATAGCTTATGGAATAGGCGGTCTGGTTAACATCGTTAATTGGGTGGTGACAGGTATCGTTGATTGTTTTACTTGGGCATTTGACTCTGTAGGTGCTGCTTGGAACGGCCTAGTCAGTTGGTTTACTAACGATGCTTGGGTGCAATATTTAGTCGGTAAAGCTGTTGATGTGGGGAGTTTCTTCTCATCGATGTGGGACGACATTAAAGCTAAGTTTGCAGAGACTTGGGGCTGGATAGCAGACAAGTTAAATATGCTGCCAGGTATCGATATTGACGTCACGCCGATTATGGGTGACGTTGCCGCGCCTGCAATACAATCAACTATTCCCGAGGTACTCAAAAACCATAATCAGCAAGCCGTGCCGACGTGGATGCAGCAAAGCGCTGCTAATGATGTGCCGAATGCCGCACCAATGACAGGCCCTTGGTTAGATGCGCCTACCAATATTCAAACGGTAGAAATGCAGCGTAATTTAGCCGCGCCATATCAGCCAGAGGCAGTCACCCAGCAACAACATGTGCAATTAGTGCCACCTTCTCCTTTGGTGCCTGATGTACTCAATCAATCGATTGATGTGCAGCGTAATTTACCTGCGCCATATCAGCCTGAGGCGTTGGCGCAGCAACAACATGTGCAATTGGTTCAACCTTCTCCTTTGGTGCCTGATGTACTCAATCAATCGATTGATATGCAACGCAATTTGCCTGTTTCATATCAGCCTGAAGCTGTCACACAGCAACAGCACGTGCAATTGGTGCAGCCTTCTCCTTTGGTGCCTGACGTACTGAATCAATCGATTGATGTGCAGCGCAATTTACCTGCGCCATATCAACCTGAGGCCGTGACGCCACAATTCAACTCTCAGCCTACGTCGAACGAGATGGTAACCAATGTGATTAAGCCGCGTATTAATAAGCAAGCCGCAATGAGCGCCCAGGCGAATAGAGTGGCGAGCCAATCAAACAGCAAAAGCCTGACGTTTGGCGATGTGATTATTAAGCATCCTCCAAAGAATTTCAGTTTAGCTGAGCTAGCAGAGCAGCAGGAGCTAATGACCGGATGACGACTAACACGCAACTAAGCCAATACAGTGATTTGCTTATTGTTGATGGGGGATTGTCTCTTGATGTTGGGGCACAACCTAATTTGACCAACACCCGCGCCAGTATTGCCCAAGACGTAAAGCATTTACTGATGGAATCAGGTCTTGTGACTAAGTTACTCGCCCAGCGCAGTCAAACCATGCGCAGCGATGTGTATACCGAAATGGAACTGCTTATTGAAACCGATACACGTTTAGTACCTGGTTCTATTGAATTGGATATACGTGCGCCGCAGCTCATTGCTATTACCGCCACCACGTATGAATTTGGCAACATTAATACAGAGGTCATTTATGTCACGCCCAAAAGTTGATTTTGAACAAGTCTTAGCCAGTGAAGGAGTGCCGTTAACTGCAGAAGAGGTCACGGCTTTGCTTGAAGACGATGTTATGGCGGCTAACTCTATTATTTCTAACAACAGCGCCATGAGCCCATTTTGGAAACTGTTTTCTGCTTGCGTCGTTACGCCGGTGTTATGGCTCATTAAGACCTTGTTGGCAACCCACATAATGCCTGCCATGTTCGCCGCCACCGCGACCGAATTCTATTTAGAGTTAAAAGCGTGGGATGTAGGACTGGAGCGCAAGTTAGCCGCTAAAACTCAAGGTGATATCACCTTTACTAAAACTGATATTAGTGCCGTTGTATTGGTGACTGCGGGAACCGTCGTACAAAGTGACAGTTCATTAGGGGCTGTTTATAAACTGAGAGTATTAGCTGATGTTGTGATCCCCGCGGGCGCGTTAAGTCTCCCGGTTTTATGCGAAGCCGAGACGACGGGGGCGGGGTTTAACTTGGGTGAAGGTTATTACCATGTGCAGCCCGTTCCTGTGGAAGGTATTGAGTCGGTGAATAATCATGGTGATTGGATAACCCAAGCGGGTGCGGATAAAGAAACCGATGAAGAGTTGGCCCTGCGTATACGTGACCAATTTTCTAGTGTCGGCAATTATCATATTGATGCGGTCTACCGCGCGACCATTTCAAGCTTTGCCGGTATTCGCAGTGATTTACTTTATTTTGAACATGATGCACCGCGCGGCCCTGGTACGGCCAATTGTCATGTGATGATGGAAGTCGGCGAAACGCCACAAGCCATGATTGATGACATCAACGACTATATCAATGAACAAGGTTTTCATGGCCACGGTGATGACTTGCGCGCTCAAGCCATTACGGCAATGCCTGTCGATTTAAAAGTTGAAATTTGGCACGCACCAAACCTCAGCGATGATGAAATTAACACATTAGAGAAGGATTTAGCGTCGCGGATCAGAGCTGCATTTCGGGGTTCTGATCAGTACCCGTTACTCACGAGAACGTCACCACAAAGTGTGTTTGTGTTTTCAACGCTAAGCAGTGAATTGCACGCCATGGTGCCGAACTTAAAAAGTGTGCGCTGGACAAATGACGACATTGTTAATGGTCTTGCCCTGCCTCGTATTAGCAACTTAACCCTCACTAATCGAGGGGTACGTTAATGTCAGATGATTTGAATACAAGTAGCCCAAAGTTACCGACGTTAGCGCCACCTTGGTGGATGGATGGCGAAACACTGACAAAGACATCAGAGCCACAAGAACCCGCGATGTTAAACAAGGGGATGCAGTCTTTCTGGCACCGTGTTCGCGGTTGGTTTCTCTGGGTTCTATCTCAAAAAGATCCGTTAACTTGCTCAATTGACATGCTCAATTTATTGGCTTGGGAACGCAATATCACCCGTTTTAAAGTGGAGCCTTTGTGGCTGTACCGCAAGCGTGTGGCCTATGCCTTTATCAATGCAAAAGAGGCGGGCAGTACAAAAGGATTTATTAACATCATGCAGCGCTTTGGGCTTGATGTGGTCAGCATTAAAGAACGACAAGAAGGGATGGACTGGGACCGAGTATCAATTGAAATTGACGATACAGAGATAGCGCCGAATCAAGCGTTGTTGGCAGAGTTAATCCGCAGCTATGGACGCACGTGTCGTCGTTATGACCATTTGTCATCTCGCCTGGTCACGAACAGTGTCGCTGTTACTGAAGCGAATCAAGACTTTCAAACATTAACCATTAGAACCATAAGCAATAGCGAACTAGCGCATTTTAATGAAGCTGCAGTGGCGGCGACTGAGTGCAATAACGACTATCAACACTTACATGTAGGGAGCGCCTAATGGCACGACTAACGACATTCGGTGAACAATATATCGCCCTCGCGGTGGGTAACGTGCAGGACTTTATCATTGATGAGTTTGTATTTGCCTTTATTCCAGGGCTGGACTTTCGAGCGCCAGAACCACCGAACGAGCTTATGCCCTCTGCAGATAAAATTGTCAATCGGGCTGCACCGTTAAAGCACGGCATTATAGATAAAAACAGAGTCACCTTTAGCCAAATGTTACTGCCAGATGTGGGCGACTTTAATTTTAATTGGATTGGTCTTGCCCATAACAACCAACTTGTTGCGTTTGCGTACGTACCGACGACGCAAAAAGTACGCTCGGTGGGCTCAAATGAAGGCAACACCATCAGCCGTAATTTTGTGGTAGAGCATTTGGGCATTGCCGATACGATGCCAGTGCAAGTATCAGCTGAGTCTTGGATGTATGACTATTCAAATGAGATTGTTCAACTAAAAATGAGCGCTGCAGTCTCTGCGGTAAGCTTAATCAGTGCCAATGTTTGTGGCGTTAAAAATGCCCATTGGAACATGTTACTCAGTGAAAGAATTAGGCAAATAGAGGGAAATTAATATGACACAAGCAATTGATGAACTGCTCGGTGAAGTCTCCAATGTGGTCAGTGCTTCAAAGGAACAAACCACTGCATCACAGGCACTGGCTCAAGATGTCGCGGGCAAGATGGGGGCGATTGATCAAAAGGTTGATGAGGCAAAAGAAGATTATCAAGCATTTAAGGATAATGCTGATGATCGTTACCAGCTATCGTTATCGAATAATAACAATTTATCTAAGTTAGATTTAAAGCATTTAGATCCTGATAAGTTTTATGCCGTTGTCTTTTATACGCCTCAAATGTTGGAATTACGGTTTCGGCGATACGTGCACGATGATGTCTCAAACGGCGGGATTTTAGATTATTTCGTACGCTTTCAAAACTGGTCAGCTGGGGGAGATTTTCAGTTTGCAGTGCAAGAACATCACTATTATAGCAACAGAGCATTTGTCGGGAAAATTCTAGGCGCTGCAACACCCTATTATTCAGCTGTTTGGCTCAGAGGGGGTTGGTCATATAGTTTATTTATGAATGGCCAAGTAGGTTCAGTTCCTCGAATAATCGAAGATGACGCCACTGTTGTTGAAAACCCATATGGAACAAAAGACTTTTATGCCGTACCTATAGATGCTCTTGACAGTACGGTTGTTGCTAATAACTATATACGCGGAGCATAATATGACTGAATTAAAATTCATTAATCGCCAATGGCTTGAGATTAAATCAGTTCGAAATCGCTTGCTAAAAGAATCAGATTACACGCAAATGTTAGATAGCCCTTTGTCTACAGAATCGCAAGAGAACTTGGCTCAATATCGCCAAGCATTACGCGACTTACCGCAATTGACAGATAATCCGAATGATATTGTTTGGCCCATCAAACCCGAATAAGCAGTCGCTAAATTGGGCTCTACTTTAGTTAAGGTGGAGCCGCTTTTAAATCTGGAGTATTAAATGAGCCAAATTGCGTTAGACGGTGAACTGATTAGTTTGAAAAGCTGCAAGGTTGCGCTATCGATGCAACTTGCAGAACAAGATATGTCAGGGCAAAGCTCAAGTACTGCCAGCAGTGAGCAAGGTGATAAAGCCAAAGAGCTGAAAGTCACCGGTTTAATTCCGTTTACCGATAAATGGCAGTTATCACGCTTGTTTGAACTGGCCACAGCGAAAGACGAGGCGGGCAACCGCCTTGTTCGCCGTATTGGTTCAGGCTTATCTCGCGCGGTTAAAATTAGGCAAGTGAAGTTTTTCGGCCAAATATCAGCACCAGAACACCCCACTTTATTGGCGTGGAATGTAAGTTTTCAACTACGTGAATATTTAAGCATTCCCGAAGTGGCAGAGCAGCGCCAGCCCCAAACTGATGCCAGCACAGGTCAAAGCACTGAGCAAACGGCCAGTGTTATCCCCACTGCTGCCATTACCGAAGCTCCGCCGAAAGTGAAAGTATCATCAATGGAAAAGATTTTATCAGGTATCGATAGCATTATTGGGGATCCTGCATGAAACTGAGCAATCGATTAACCGTTGGTACTGAAGTACTACCGTTGGCGGATTATCACTTAGTGCTTGAGCTGTCATCGGCTGGTCGCGGTGTATTTGAGGTGCGAGGCGAGGTTAAACTCGGTCAAGTTGTGGCCTTTGATATTGGCTACAGCAATAAGCTACAGCGCTATTTTAGCGGTTATATCACCAAGGCAACGCCGAGTAATATGGGCATGCACCGCATAGTGGTACGCGAGCTATCGAGCCTGTTAGCCGAGCATTGTCCGATAAATATTAGACATGCAACGTTTCGCCAGGTGATCACCCAACTGGCCAAAGATACAGGCCTTAGTTTTGTGCTCCCTGACAATGCGGTATACCTTGATGTCAAAGTGCCGAACTTTACCAGCCAAGGCACGGGTTACCAGTTACTCGCCAGTTTAAGCGGTGTGTTTGGTATTAATGACTGTATTTGGTATCAACAACCTGATGGGCAAATCTTTGTTGGCAGTTATCAAGACAGCCGCTGGCCGTCAAAGCCATTAGATATTGACCAAGGGTTCAGCAAAAATCAGTTTGGTAACAGCTGGCAGTTAATGGCCATGCCCGCAATGCGACCAGGCGCAATGGTCAATGGCCACCGAATCAAGCAAGTCGAGCTTGAAGGTGACAGCATGACGCTAACGTGGACCGCAACTCGAGCGGATGAGCGTAGTCAAAAGCGCCGCCTCACGAATATACTTCCTGAGCTATCCGGCCGCTATCATCTGCCATGTTGGGGCAAAGTGATTGCACTGCCAGAACTGCCAACGGTTGATGGCGAATGCGCAAGCGATGCATTTTATCCACGTTACGCTGTTGACGTGCAGCTGCTCGATGAAGACGGAAACGAATCAACATCAACGGCATTGCATGCCGTGCCATTACCACTACCAGGTGCAGGCAACAAAGCAGGCCGACTAGAGCCCCCAGCTATTGGTGCCATAGTTGAAATAGGTTTTGCCTATGGCAGACCAGACAAACCATTTATCCGTTGTGTGTTGCCGTTCGGTTGGGATCTTCCTGCTATCAAAGAGGGCGAAAGCCGCAACCAGGTACGTGACGGGGTTTATCAGCACGTTGATGACAAAGGTAACTTTGAGAATAAAACTGATGAGTCGCTAACCGATATCATCGGCAAAGTAGCAGAGCTGCAATGTAAGACTCGCAAGGTGACTGCCAACATCGAGCAAGATCACCGTAGCCCAAAGACTTGGTTAGGCAGTGAAGGAGAGAATGTACTGAAACTGTTGTCCGAACTCATGGCTACAGTCAGCGCACTGGCCTCAACCTGCGCCAGCCACAAACATGGCAGCAGTCCCACACCAAATCAAGCCGGTGACTTTAGCAGCCAAGCATCACAAGCTAACAGTCAAAAAGGTAGACTCGACCCCATCACCAAGTAAATACACACAGCCTAAGCATCGCACACAAGTCCAGCTAACAAGCGGGGCTTTTTGTTGCCTGCAGTATAGATAAGAACAACCATCCTCGATAAACCTCACTGACTTGGGTCCAAGACTTTGAGTCACGGAAACTAAGCCACGCAGAAAGAATCACACGGAATCCGCACTCTTCCTCCCCTCCTGCGGGCTTTTTATCATTTTTTTATTTCAGTTTTAGATTATTGCAGTTCATAGGCGCAGCCAGCGCCATTCCTAGGGCTTTAACATGATCGGAGATCTGAAATGATCGCAGTTTATTTCAGTGTTTTACAGTTCCATACAGGCGCTTTGAGAGTGGGAGTGATAGTGAAAGCCGCATTAACACGGCGTTTGCGCTGGTTTTCGTGGGGTTTGAACAAGGAGTTATAAAAAAGGGCTAGTGATCAAACACAATAAAAACATTAAGTTAGATCAAAATAAACTGAAAGTAAAAGTATCTATAGTGAATGAAGACTGTGAGTTAGAACACCCCTTCTAACTCACGGTCTTCATTAGTAGAAGCATAGTAACCTCTAGCTAATAAATGAATCTATGTTAGCGGGCTATTTGTTGAGCAATGGCATGACAGCTTTAGTGAGTCTAAATTTAGTTGCTTATGATACATTACTAGCTCTGGCACTTCTTTTGTAAAGAAAGTAAGCCGATAAAAAATAGATTGCTAGAAGGAAAAGTAGAGTGCCTCCTATGGCTACGGAACTAAGGAGACTTTCAAGTAAAATACGGTCGTTACTAGGCTTCATATTAACAAGCTCATTGTACTTTATTTGTCTTTCCTTATCGGCTAGATAAACCTTCATCGCGCCGTAAGCTTTTCTATCAATCAGTTCACTTTCGTGTTTAATCTCAGCTTTCGACAAACGATTTTTAAATATTAGTAAAGCTTGGCTACAATACCAATCTTCCAAATCAGAAGATTTATCTATAGCGGTAAGACATAGTTGCACAGAGTCAATTGCGTATTTATATAAGTTACTGTTGGATAAATTCCAAGACATAGACGTGCCAGCCTGCATCTCAGAGGTGACTTTTTGAGAAAGATTATTTATGTACCCGTACCAACCACCGAATGAAATGGAAGCAATTAACAATAGCAAGCCTATGCGTCGATAAGCATTGACAGAGGCCCAATCAAGAGCCATTTTTGAATATTCAAAAATTCGTTTCACATCTTCTTCTTTTTCTGTAACTGCACCCATGACTTAAACCTCTATATGCCATCAAAACTCACACTTCCATAAGTTATTGACTTTAATGTGAAATTATCTTTATGACAAGCGAAT
>NZ_PJBM01000172.1:0-25180 GCF_002836075.1 Shewanella sp. GutDb-MelDb
AGTGGGCTGAAACTGTGGTTCGCAAAATCTTTGGTATGGTAAGGTTGATTGAAATCACTAACGTGGAACTGGATAATGACTTGCCAATCTGAAAGTTAGATAAACCCTTAACAAAAGTAAGAGTCGCTGTTGCCATTTTGCCGTTATTTAGATGTGAAAAAGGATTACTCTTTCTTTTAACTCTTTGTTTTAATTTGTTAAGGTGACGAGACTCTAACCTGAGATTTAAAAAAATCTACATCCTTAATCAGAAAATTTATCATGCAGTTTGTGGGGGAATAGTTGGGTGTAAACCTGCCACAGAATATTTAGGTTTCGATGTCCAGTGACTTGAGCAACCTCTTCGATAGAGTAGCCTTTCTCAAATAAACGGCTGGCACCTTCACGGCGTAAATCATGATAGCGCAGATCTTCAATGCCCAATTCGTTACGAACGCGCTGAAACCCTGCCGTTACTGATCTCGGATTGTAGGGGAATATCAAATCATCATTTTGAGATTGGCGTTTTACGATATCGAATGAACCAGCAAGCAACGGCACTATCATGTGGTTGCCTTCCTTTTTTCTCGGGTCTTTTCTATCACGCACTAAAATGGTTTTATGATCTTCGTTTAAGTCTTCCCTGCGCAACTTGCAAACCTCACCGATTCGCATGCAGGTCAAAATACTAAAGTCTAAGATATCGAGGAAAGGTATCCGAGTTTTCCCATTGGGCCTAAAGTCCATTCTTGTTTGAAGACCGGCTCTTAATTTGTCGAGTTCATTCTCTGTAGGTCGGCGTGTTCTCTTTTGGCTTTTTCCTACTAAACTCATTTCGATTAGAACGGGTACCGCATCTTCGAAAATTTGATGGTTGGCCGAAATATCCCAAACGGGTAGCGCTTTTTTCATCACACTGCGAAGGTAGGCAATATCATGATAGATAGTTGCAGGCCCAGCACCAGCTGCGCGCCTGTTCTTACAATGTTCAATCAGGTCACTGGTTTTTAGGGCATCACTTTTAATCTTGCTGATATCACAGTCCATAAGCATTTTAATGACATAGCGTTTAGTTCGGCCTGTTTTCCCCCAGAGGTCATGATCTTCAAAGTATAAATTTAGCAGGGCCCCAAGGGACACCACTTTATGTGTGTTGAGTGCCCCATGATGTTCAATCGCATCGCATCGAGCTTTACCCCAGGTGCGAGCAACTTCTTTTTTACTGAATGTTTTGGACTCACGATGTATAATTTCGCCGGATTCTTTGACGCGCACAGTACATCGGTAACTAAACTCGCCGCTTGCCTTTGCTCGTTTCTCTATTGTAAAAGATGCCATATCAGTGAATTTCGCCAAATCGTCCTACCCCATTGAGGGGCCCATATGGGACACCATACAACGAAACTCAACGAAATTACAGGCAATTCAGGGCAACTCGGAACAAATGATAGTACCTAATAAATCAGGCTGTAAGCCAGTAACACCAACGAATACGCTTAATAGAACGTTCAGCATTGCGCCGATGCTTGATTGGACTGACCGTCATTATCGTTACTTTGCGCGGTTAATGTCGTCTGAAGTGCTGCTATACACTGAAATGGTGACAACGGGAGCAATAATTCACGGTCGTGGTGACTACCTTGCATATAACGAAGAGGAGCATCCTATTGCATTGCAGTTAGGGGGCTCGAATGCAACTGACTTAGCGACGTGTGCAAAATTGGCCGCGGAACGAGGATATGATGAAATCAACCTCAACGTGGGTTGCCCATCCGATCGGGTTCAAAGCGGTCGTTTTGGTGCTTGTCTAATGGCAGAGCCGACATTGGTTGCTGAATGTATCGATGCGATGAAGCAGGTTGTCGATATTCCGGTGACAGTGAAGACGCGTATTGGTATTGACGAGCAAGATAGCTACGAGTTCTTAACGCAATTTATTGATACCGTAAAAGCGGTAGGTTGCAATGATTTTATCATTCATGCCCGTAAAGCGTGGTTGCAAGGCTTAAGCCCTAAAGAAAACCGCGAGATCCCTGAGCTAGATTATGAGCGTGTTTATCAGCTAAAACGTGATTATGCTGATTTAAGTATCAGTCTTAATGGTGGGGTTAAAACACTTGCTGAGTGTAAAAGCCATCTTGAGCAACTTGATGGTGTCATGGTTGGGCGTGAGGCTTATCAAAATCCCTATATCTTGGCAGAAGTCGACCAACAGTTATGTGGCCTTGATAAGCCAGTGCTCAGCAGAGATGCTGTTTTAGAGAAACTACTTCCTTATATAGAGAAACATCTGCAAGCGGGCGGACGCCTCAATCATATCACTCGCCATATCATTGGATTGTTCCAAGGCGAAGTTGGCTCACGAGTATGGCGTCGTTATTTAAGTGAAAATGCACATAAATCTGGTGCAGGTATAGAGGTTATAACCCAGGCTAGGAAAGAGATGGAAGCGGTTGTCAGCCTTTAATTAGCCTTAAATTTTCTCCTTTAAAATGTCTTGTAGTGAAATTCACCAGTGCGTGGTGAGTTTCACTAACGTTAGCTATCCCTCATTAAACTCCCTATCGTGTTAATGTTACTAAAAACCCACCCGTCGATAATTATTCCTTTATATTTAAAGCCTTAGCTTGTTAATGAAAAGTTGGCACGCCACTTGTATTAGTCTATGTGCAATCAGGCGAAACTCGAAAAGGAATCCATTATGTTTAATTCTATTGTAATGAAAACGGTAAAGACCTCTGTATTAACTGCTGTATTGTTAGGTGCTAGTGTTTCTGCTCAAGCGGAAACGTCGTTGGTCAGTGAAGTGGCAAACAGCTTAGAGCAAAACATTAGCGCTCAAATGCAAGATATGGTCAGTAAAGCACAAACAGAACTGAGTCTTTCCATTCAGTCTCAAATGTCAGAAATGATGTTCGAATTAAGCAGTGATGAAGATTTGAAAGCTGAAATGCTTACCGCCGAAAAGGTTGAAAAATCACTGGTCACAAGCGCACTAATTAAGGACTAATTATGTGGTATATAGCTCAGTTCATGGGGTTGTTACTACTGCCAGTTGTGAGTTTAGCGATATTTGCTTGTATTATTTGCTCGCTGCAGTGGCATAAATTAAAAGATTAATTTTGAAGTTAAATGGAGTTTTAAATGGCTAATTTTATTAACAGGTTAAAAGATCCTTCGTCATTGGTATGCGGCGTTGCAGCGGCAATGGCAGATAAGTTCGACTGGTCATGTTTATGGACCCGTGTGGTATGTGCACTGGCGGTTTTTTGTAACCCTGCAATGGGATTGATGATCTATTTTGTGTTGGCCTTAGTGTTACCTAAGTGGGAAAAACCATGCTAATACAGGCGCATCTATATAAAGAAGTCGATAGTACGACTTATGGATTGATACGTCGTGCCAATACGGACTACAGCAATTGGATACTAGGTGAGATGATTTGTTATTCAAGAAGGTATGCTCGCTAAAATCGATATTGATATAAGCAAGCATACTTTCTGACATTTTAGCTTATTTAGGCTACGAGCTATTTCTTTAGAAATGCAGCGAAACGAGATTTTGCTTCATCACTTGCCAGCCTAGTACCAAACTCAACCAATTCTTTTTCCATCTGCGCTCTTATTTCTTCTTTGTTATAACGCATTAACTGCTTGGTTGTTTGTAGTGAAATAGGCGGTTGCTCTGCCAACTTCTTTGCTTTATTCAGTGCATATTCAAAAATATCTTCCGTTGCAACAACTTCGTTAATAAGCCCATATGTGTGTGCTGTTGCTGCATTAAAGCTTTCGCCCAACATCAGAAGTTCAGCGGCTTTCACATGGCCGATAACTTGAGGCAATAGCAGACTTGCTCCAGCTTCAGGCACAAGTGCTAGTTTGACAAATGGCAGTTGGAATTTAGCGGTGGTATCGGCATAGACCAAATCGCAATGTAATAGCAAGGTTGTACCAATGCCAACCGCTGCGCCAGTAACGGCAGCGACGACCGGTTTTTTTAAATCAAGTAGGCAAAATAGGAATCTGAAAGCGGGGTGTTTCACACCTAAGTTACTATTTTTTAAAAAGTCAGCAATATCATTACCAGAAGTAAAACACTCAGCTTGACCACGAAACATAAAGGCTCGAATTTCATTGTCCGATTCACCTTGGATAAGGTATTCTGTTAGCTGTGTATACATTTGAAGGTTGAGCGCGTTGCGCTTGTCTGGACGATTAAACGTAATAATACGTACCCCATTATCGTCCTTAATCTGAATAGTACTCATTCGTTATGTCCTCATGTTGCGAATTGGATTTTAAAATGGAGTTTAAGACATTGAAGCAAATATTCAAACAACTGTTTAACCTCACCCTGCTGAGCTGTTTCTCGTTTACGGCTTTTGCGCAAGTGGTGCTTGTTGATGGTTACGTTCGTGCAATGCCGCCAAGCGTGCCCAATACCGCTGCTTATATCACTTTAGAAAATCATGGACCGGCAACACGGCTTATTGCTGTTGAAGCGCCTTTTGCGAAAGAAGCGCAACTGCATACGCTTATTGATGAAGATGGCATGATAAAAATGCGCCAAGTTGATGGCTTTGACATAGACTCTCATGGCAGCTTGGTACTCTCTGAATCGGGAAATCACATCATGTTGTTGGGATTGATCGCGCCCTTAGCCGAAGAGAGCAAAGTAGATTTAACTCTCAGGTTCGCAGACGGTAAACAGCAAGTGATTTCGCTGCCCGTTAAAAAGCAGGCTAGCTCCGCAGAGTCTGAACATCAACATCACCACCATTAAGGAGTAATTGTTAATGAAAATGACCTGGAAAAAAGGCGTAGCGCTAGCTGCTTTAATTTGTTTTATTGGTTACCTTATCGCTATTTGGTGGAGTGCTGAACCTGATGTCATCGAACAAGAGGTTTATAAGCAAGATAATGGGCGCCAAGTAATTGGTTATGCCACGACAACATCGCTTATCTTAACGGTTGAGGTATTGCTGGATAAACCTGGCGGCTGGTTATCGAATGACGTCACACCGCCTTCAATCTTGATGGATAATATGCCCGCATTTGAATTTGGTGCGATTGAACAGGCTAGAGATTTAGCGCTGATTATGCGTAAAGAGTTTAGCCGTTCTCAGTCTCAGTCAACAGCTGATAAAGATCTACTTGCCGCGCATTCAAAACTGAACATTGAGCACACGAGTTGGTTGGTACCCAGTGCTGAAAGTGAGTATCGCGATGCCGTTAAGCTGTTGAAGCTCTATCGCGCTCGAATGATTACGTCAGAGAATCCAGATGCGCAGTTCTATGCCCGAGCAGACAACCTAAATGAATGGTTGAAAGAGATCCAAAAGCGCTTAGGCAGTATGTCGCAACGACTGTCAGCGAGCGTTGGCCAAGAAAGGCTTAATACCGATTTATCAGGTGATAGTGCAGCAAAGCAATCAACACCAGGTTATATCGCGCAAGAAATCAAGACCAGTTGGTGGAAAATTGATGATGTTTTCTATGAAACTCGTGGGGCAACATGGGCGCTGCTTAATTTCATGAAAGCGGTTGAAGTTGATTTTGCAGATGTACTGAAGAAAAAGAATGCTCAAGTGAGTTTTCGTCAAATCATTCGCGAACTTGAAGAAACACAACAATCCGTTTGGAGCCCATTGATCCTTAATGGTTCAGGCTTTGGGGTTGTCGCTAATCACTCATTAGTGATGGCAAATTATGTCTCCCGCGCAAATGCCGCGGTTATCGATTTAACTAACTTATTAACTCAAGGTTAACTATGAAAAAAACATTATTGGCGTGTGCACTATTAGGTTCTTTAGTAGGCACTTCTGCTCATGCTGCTTCTGTTATTGGTTTTAAAGTAGGTGGCGATTACTGGCAAGCTGATACCAGTGGTACTTTCGCTGAGAAGGGCCAACCACAGCAAGAGTTTAACCATAAAGATTCTTCACAAGGTAGCATTTGGCTTGCGATTGAACATCCGATCCCGCTAGTGCCAAATGTTAAGATCAGACAAAATAGCCTGAGCGCGAATGGCAGTGCTAACGTGACGAACTTTGAGTTTGGTGGTAATACTTATACTGGCGATGTGACGACAGACTCAGATTTAAGTAACACAGATTTCGTACTGTATTATGAAATATTAGATAACGACATCGTTTCACTTGATCTCGGTGCTGCTTACAAGAAGATGGACGGCAAATTCCGAGTCAATAATAGCAGTAATAATGGTCGAGAAAACTCTCAGAAAAATATCGATAGCGGTATTGTGATGGGTTATGTCGATGCACAGGTAGGCATTCCTGGCCTTGGCCTTTACGGTTTTGCCGATGTGATGATGGGCGTTGATGAGTCAAGCGTTTACGATTATTCAGTGGGTCTTGGTTGGAACTTTGATGGTACTGCGTTGGACTATCGTATCCGTGCGGGTTACCGTGATTTTAAGTTTGATGTAAATGGCTTTGACGGCGTTACAGCAGATATGCAGTTCAAAGGTTACTTTGCCGGTGTAGAATTGGTTTTCTAAGTTTCGTTAAAATTTAAGTAAGCTAATAAAAATGCCCGTCGTTGAGATGGGCATTTTTTATATGTAAACGGTTATATTTTTAATGATGGGTAGTGCTCACTGCACAGATTAAACAGGGCTAAATAACCGGTTAGGTTACTGCCGTCGCCTTGGCATACGAGTGTGTTTAGGCTGCGTAAAATCAGCCTTTGAGATTTACGTTCAAGCATCAGTTCCACGTCCAGCATTTGCTGGTATTCAGCTTTTTCTAGGCATGACTTACTTAGGCGGCGCAGTTTACGGTAGGGTAAAAGTACTCTAGCTTCCCACTTAAATGTGTCTTGTTGTAGAGTTTGCCATTGCGTGGCTGACAGCAAGTACTCTTGGGTGTCTAACCAAAGTGCGAGCAGCAACAAGTTCACATTGACCTGATGTTCGTCCTGTAAACGAAGGCATTGTTGTTGGTGTTTGAGGTAAATGTCGTCGCAGTCTTGCCACAGGCTCAAGTCTAATGTGTTGAGAAGTGTCATGATTACCGTCCATTAAAAAAGGGGCTTAATGCCCCTTTATGTTATGTAAATCGTTAGAGTGAAGCTCGGACTATTTGTTCCATCTTTTCAATTTCTTCTTGAACTTCTAACCACTCCATTTCGCTCTCTTCTAACCCTTGAGTGAGTGTGGTTCGCTCACTGAGGACTTTAGTCAGTTTTGTTTTGTTGTCAGCGTCATAAAGGCTGCTGTCTGCCAGCATCTGCTCTAGTTCACCTAAGCGGTCATTTGCCTTTTGTTGCTCTTTCTCCAGCTTTGTTTGGACTTTCTTCATCGGAGATAGCTTTTGTCTTAACTCCGCTTCCAAACGCTTTTGCTGTTTTTTGTCTTGAGTGGGCTTAGCTGTTGTCCCTGTATCGTCTTTGTTTGCGGCCTTAGCAGCATCAAGTAACCATTGATGATAATCGTCCAAATCCCCTTCAAAGCTTTTAACTTCACCTTGATCCACTAGGTAGTAATCACTGCAGCTAAGACGCAGTAAATGTCTATCGTGCGATACAATAATCATTGCACCTTCAAATGATTGTAGCGCCATAGTGAGCGCATGGCGCATCTCTAAATCTAAGTGGTTGGTGGGTTCATCAAGTAGCAATAGGTTAGGGCGTTGCCACACCAGTAGCGCCAATACTAAACGCGCTTTTTCGCCACCGGAGAAGGGGCGCACAGGTGCAACAGCCATATCACCGTTAAAGCCATAACCGCCAAGAAAGTTACGCAACTCTTGCTCTTTTGTATTTGGTGCGAGGCGTGCAAGGTGTTGCAATGGCGTATCGTCTAAGCTCAGAAACTCTAATTGATGCTGTGCAAAGTAGCCAATGTTTAACCCTGGGTTAGTTTCATATTTACCTTTCATTGGCGACAGCTCGCCGGAAAGCAGCTTAACTAAGGTTGATTTACCGGCACCATTTCTGCCGAGCAAACCAATACGTGCTCCTGGCACTAGGTTTAGTTGCACCTTTTTAAGAATTTCTGTCTCACCATAACCAACAGACACTTGTTCCATGGCGACCAGCGGATTAGGCAATGCTTCAGGCTCTCTAAATGACATATGAAAAGGGCTATCAGCTTGTGATGGCAATAGTTCTGCCATGCGTTCAAGCGCCTTTAAACGGCTCTGGGCTTGTTTTGCTTTACTGGCTTTGTATCTGAAACGATCCACAAATGTCTGCATATGCGCACGTTCTTTCTGCTGACGTTCATAGGCAACTTGCTGCTGCGCCATACGCTCGGCACGGACATGTTCAAAGGCGGTGTAGTTACCTTTGTAGTAATTCAATTTTTGATGTTCTACATGGACGATTTCATCAACAATGCCGTCGATAAAGTCACGATCGTGACTGATCAAAATTAATGTACCTTGGTAGGCTTTAATCCAGCCTTCCAACCAGTACATGGTATCTAAGTCTAAGTGGTTGGTGGGTTCATCAAGTAGTAATAAGTCTGAGCGGCATAATAGTGCTTGGGCTAAGTTTAAGCGCATGCGCCAACCCCCCGAGAAACTTTTTACTGGGTTAGACTGTTCTGCTTCGCCAAAACCAAGTCCAGCAAGTAAACTGGCTGCACGGCTACGAATCGCATAGCCGCCTATGGCCTCTATTTTACCGTGTAGTAGGGCAATCTTATGCCCGTCGTCAAGCTCTTGGGCTTGCAGCAATTGAGCTCCAAGCTCACGATATTCAGTATCACCGTCAATCACATATTCAATGGCTGCAACATCCAGTGCGGGTGTTTCCTGGGCGACGGTTGCTGTTTGCCAACCAGACGGCATACCGAAGTCGCCTTTGTCTAAACTTATCTTGCCTAGAATTAGCGCTAGAAGTGAGGATTTTCCTGTACCGTTAGCACCCACGAGACCGACTTTATGGCCTGGATAAACGGTTAATGAGGTTTCATCTAGCAGGATTTTAGACCCGCGAACGAGTTGAGCTTGAGTGATGGTGATCATTTATGCCGGCTTGAGTCTGAGTGAAAGCAATTATTGCTGGGGATAATAGCCCAGAATCTAGTCTGGCGGCTATGACCAAGCTGCGAAAACTGTCGCTATGGTTCGGCTTATTTGTGCTTTTGTGGCAAAATGGCACGAATTTACCCTTAGGGCTCTAATTGATGACCACCACCACGAAGAAAGTAAAGAAAAGATTTGTTGCAGGTGCAAAGTGTCCGAAGTGCCAAGCGAAAGAATCTATCGTGCTATTTAAAGAAAATGGTATTGAAACGGTTGAATGTGTTGAGTGCGATTATCGCGAGCAGCAAACTGATGAAAAAATCGTTAAAAAAGCCACCGGTGCGGTGATTGGTGTCTTTAAACCTGAATAGCCAATAGCGGGTCACTATTAATGACTATACACGTGTGTATTTATCTGTACATTTGTTTTGTTGTCGTTTAAACTTTGCGCGGTATATATGGGCTACTGCTTATATTGAATTGTTTATTAGGAAACAAAATGAATATCGCTCGCTTGGTTGTTATAGGTTGCATGTTATTGCTGGTGGGCTGTGGAACAGTTCAAGATTACCGAAAATCGCAAATGTTCAGTACGTTTGAGGATTTCAGAGCTGGACCAGAAGGTGGTAGCGACTTAGTTTGGGCGCAGCCTAATATCAAAAGCGTGGCGGATCTTAATCAGATTTTAAACCGTTATGACAATGTTATCGTCGATCAGGCTTGGTTACTGCTTGATGATAAGGACAGATATGACGGGCTCGATGATCAAGACATTGTCGAGGTGTCTAAATACCTTATGGATAAAATTAAGGAGAAAGCCAGCAACCGCTTTACCTTGGTCGACAAGGCAACCGATAAAACCCTGAGAGTGAGTGTCGCGCTAACTAATATTGAAACACCTAACCCCATTCTGGCAGTGACCAGCAGTATCATGCCTGTTGGACTCGGCATTTCGAGTATCTCTAAAATAGTGACTGGCGAGCATACCAACGTCGGCAGTGCCACGATTGAGCTTATGATTAGCGATGCCAAAACTGGCAAACCCATCGTCGCGGTGATAGATCGTAGGGGCGGAAACAAAGATCTAAGCACCATGATTGATTCGACCGACGATGCTAAAGATGCGATAAATTGGTGGGTTGAACGCTTGAGTAAAACCTTACGTGGTGAAACGCTCTAAGCATTAAATTTCTGCAACCATTTAAGCCATCTTTGCCAACGTCTTAAAGACGTTGGCTTTGGATAAACTGCTCAATTCTTGCCAATCTATCCTGGCCCCACACGCTTAGTTGTTGGCTAGAGTCTTGTTGCTTACCGCCATGTTGAATACTTCCTGCTAGGATATTGCTTTGGTAACTAAAACTCGGTACTCCCCAAAGGCCGAGTTGCATCATCTCATCAAGATTGTGTTGTGCCCATTGGCGCCAGCTTGATAGCTTTAGTAAGCTCTGCGCATGTGGCCAATCTAAGCCACTCCGTTCGACGATTATCTTCAACCCTTTATCGGTATCGCTATGTAATCCTTGGCTGTTGACTGCTCTTGAGTAATTCAATAAGTACTCCGTTCCTTTGCCTTGCGCCTCGGCATATTCAAATAGGGCGTAGCAGCGTTCAACTCCCAGCCCTAAAGGATCGGCGACTTTACCGTAATCGATATTTAAGCGGCATGCTTCGCGTTTGGTGTCATGAAATATATACATCTTCTTTGCGTTTGGTACCGCTAAACCGCGCATCACCATCGGCAGAACAGGCTTGATGGTGAGAGGGATTTGATATTTATTGGCGAGTAATACCGCTTGCTCTAAACCCAAGTGGGAGTAAGGGCTGCGTATTGAAAAATATAGCGTGAGTCTTTTGTTATGTTGGTCATAGTTTGGAATCTCGGCTTGTTTCAATGTGGATGTAGCGTCGAGTTTCAATCTTGTTTTGGTGAATATGGGCTGCAAAGGCAATTTGTACAAGCTAATCAAGCGTTGCTCTAAATAGGCTAATCTATCAACTCCCCAATACCATTCTCCAGCATAATGGATCGTGCCCGTTTGATAGTGTCCAAGTTTTTGTATTAAAACACTGTTGCGGCTTAAGCTGGTTTTCTCTTGGGGGCTGAACTGGAGCGTTTTTTTACGTTGAGGGCGGTTTTCATCTTGCCAGAAATCGGCAAATATTCTGACTAAATGATGTATGTCGGCTGCAGTCGACCCACAGGCAAGTAGCGCTTTTGTCGCGACGACTTTGTCAGATTGATGATGTTCAATACCGCTGTTAACGGAGTCAAAGTAATACAGCTTGGCTAAATACTGACAGTCTGATACGGCATTTTTTTTCCACAAGACGGGTTCAGGAAAGGCATTATCTGGGACTGATATTAACGGATAAAATACAATGTTGAGCGGCATTGATGACCCGTAGCGCGGTATAAAATGCGCTAGCGCTTGCAGCAGGATATAGCTGTAAGGGTCATCTATTTTGATAAACACTTTGAGACTGTGAGGTTGACGTAGCAGCTTACGTTTAAACTCAAACAGATATCGTTTGCAGTTAAGTGACGTATCACTGGATAAGCACTGTGCAAGATATGGCATAAGCGATGTTTTAACAGACATGATAGTTGATTGACCCTTAAAAGTTAGTTTTAACATAAGGGGCAAAGCCTTAAAGGTAAAGCACAGGGTTTAATCTACTGCTACGCGCAGTATTTGTTGCTGCAAAAGCGTGGGAATGCTGCATCTATTGTAATAACTGCTACAATAGCGCGCTATAATAGTTAGCATTCATCATCGACATTTTAAGCCTTGTGATTTTAAGGCTCTTGTCACTATATTTTATTGCTGTTGAGAATCGGCCAAACCGCCGACGGTATTGAACTGGTGAGATAAACTCTGCCAGCAATGAGCTTCATTCTCGCGGTAAATACTTAGGAAAGAAACTTTGACTCAATCAGTCCTCGACACCGATGGCCAAGTGCCGTTTTCAACCCTAAAGCTCAAAACTGAGCTACTCGACAACTTAACCACAATGGGTTTTGAGTCGATGACACCGATCCAAGCTCAGAGCTTACCAGCGATCCTTAATGGGGAAGATGTCATTGGCCAAGCCAAAACAGGCTCGGGTAAAACAGCCGCATTCGGTTTGGGTCTGCTGCATAAATTGGACGTTAAGCGATTCCGCATCCAGTGTTTAGTGATGTGTCCAACACGAGAACTGGCTGACCAAGTGGCCAAAGAGATCCGTACGTTAGCCCGCGGTATTCACAATATTAAGGTGTTGACTCTTTGTGGTGGTGTTCCTATGGGCCCACAAATTGGTTCGCTAGAGCACGGCGCGCACATCATTGTGGGGACTCCAGGACGTATTATCGATCACTTAGATCGTAACCGCTTAGATTTAGATAATGTGCACACCTTGGTGTTGGATGAAGCTGACCGTATGTTAGATATGGGCTTTCAAGTTGAACTTGAAGCCATTATTGAGCAGATTCCAGTTGAACGTCAGACATTACTTTTCAGCGCAACATTCCCTGATCAGATTAAGTCTATTGCCAATACGATTATGTTCAAACCTGTCATGGTTAAAGTCGCTTCGACGCATGAAACAAGTACGATTGACCAACACTTCTATGAAGTGGGTAATCCTAATGACCGTATGCGCGCACTAAAATTGCTGTTACTGCAGCATCGTCCAGATAGTGCTGTGGTATTTTGTAATACCAAGCGCGAAACTAAAGATGTTGCTGCGCAGCTGAAGAACGACGGTTTTAGCGTAGTGGCACTGCATGGCGATCTCGAGCAACGAGATCGCGATCAAACGCTACTGCAGTTCGCCAACAAAAGTGTGTCTATTATGGTGGCAACAGACGTTGCGGCGCGTGGATTAGACATTGACGCGCTTGATGCTGTGATTAACTACCAGGTTGCTTTTGACACTGAAGTTCACATTCATCGTATTGGTCGTACTGGACGTGCTGGCAGTCAAGGCGCCGCATATACGTTTTATAACGATGAAGATGGATATAAAATTGCGTTGCTTGAAGATTATCTTGAGCGCGATATTGTCAATGAAGCGCTGCCTGCAGAGAGCTTACTCGACACTTACCCTACTCAACCAAGCATGATCACGTTGCAAATCGAAGGCGGTAAAAAGCAGAAGTTGCGTCCAGGCGATATTTTAGGAGCACTTACGGGTGAAGATGGCATTGATGGTAGTGAAGTTGGTAAAATCAAAATCACTGATTATCGTGCTTACGTCGCGGTTAATCGTAAAGTCGCAAAGCGTGCGTTGCATAAAATTGTTAATGGTAAATTGAAAGGGCGCACATACCGCGCTTGGGAAATGAATTAACGAACTCGACGTAATTCGACTTCAGATTAAATACTCAATTAGTTAGCTGTTGAGCCGATAAAAATCCAGAGAGATCTGGATTTTTGTCTATGTGGAGACGGTGAATGGACGGCGAGGTTGTATTGCCGTTAGTTGCTGTTGGTAGAATCGATATTTTGGGATAGGTTAATTAGTGGCAATTTCGGTAGCGGGTGGAGTAAAACCCGGCAAAATTATAGAGATAGAGCATAGGCTGCAAGAGTTACTCATTGTTGGCAAAGGCAAACCTGTCTCTATTCCTGATGAGATCCACGCAGAGCTTGAAGATGATGCCAATAAACTCGAAATTGAAAGAGACGCTATTCGAGCACGAATAGAGAAGCAGAATAAAGCCCAAGCGTTGTACAAGGTTGTTTCGGCCCAACTGATTACCAGTGTTAACCGTGCTATTGAACATCAGTTGTCGTCGCCAGAGCTGGTACTTGAGCATTCTAAGCTCGATGAAAAGCAAATCCTCTTACTTGAGCTACTGTATTCAAAGCGAGTCGATCTGTCACGTATACGCCCGTTAGTCATGGACTTACCTTGGTTACAGCGTGACTTAGTTAATATGATCAATAGTCCGATGTTTCGGCATCGTCGGCCGCAAACTTCAGATATTCAAGTGACTGATATCAAACTCGTGCTTAACTACATTGGTATTGAAAACCTGCAAGCGTTAATCCCCTATTTTTGCCTGCGTTACCTCATGCCGAGTGGTCAGCCTCAACTGTTGTGGGTGACTCGTAAACTATGGCGTTACAGCGTTATAAGTGCGATAGCGGCTCAGGCCTTAGTTGAGTTACACAATAAGGACCGCGCTTTTGCCTACAGTTGTAGCTTGATGAGTCAGCTTGGCACTACTTGCGTTATTAGCAATTGCGCTAAGATGTTTGATGCTACGTTGGGGAGTTGGTTGAGAGAAGCCAGCGCTAGCGGAGATAAAGAACTTTATGATGCAATCATGGCAACTGAGTTTCCGGCGATTGATGTTTATCAGCAAGCGTTAACGCACAGTGGTCCGCTCAATTGGCAGTTACTTAATCAGCTGAGTTTTGAACAGAGCCGTTTAACCAAAACGTTTAAAGCGATTGATGAGAGTCTTAAATATGCCGATCTTGATGAAGATTCAGCACTTATCGAAAGAGCTAACTGTTTTGCGAGGGTCTATCTATTAAAAGAGGCGGGTAATATTACCTCCCATGAATGCCGTTTAATGTACGATTACTATGAAATCTCCGAGCAAGAGTTGATCCGTTTGAATGGAAAAAACTATCGTAAATTAGCACTGTTTTAAGCCCGCTATAACGAAGAGTGCTCATTGTACAATCGTAGACTCATTCTCCCATGTTAATTAATCTCATTGAACATCGAATAGCCGTCCAAACATCCGCTAATTTCCGCCACTAAATAGTATACAATTATTTATCATTTAGACTCTTTTGGTTAGTTAATCAAATCTTGGTCAAAAAACTGTCTAATTTACGCTAACTCAGCCTATATACGCCATTTCGGTGAACTAGTTATGCAGTAATGCTGAATATTTAGTATTCAGAGGCGCTAGATAACTTTTTTATGACTAATTATGCTTAAACCCCCGCCATATACGCTTTGATAATTCTAAATCTCAACTCTTTATGCACTATAAGGCGTATTTGGTCCGATGAAGGTTGTGAAAAACTGGTATTTTGATCACGTTTTCGCTAATAATGTCTTCCTAGCAATACAAGCAACCGCGATGTCACCTATAAAAGATAAAGACATCAAGCGGAATACGACGGCTTTATCGCGGTCGATAATTTGAAAGGATGGAAGGAATGAGCGTTAAAATGAATCTTACACGTGCCCAGTTTGACGAAGTTATGGTGCCTAACTATGCGCCTTCAGCAGTAATCCCAGTGCGTGGCGAAGGTAGCCGAGTTTGGGATCAAGAAGGTAAAGAGTTTATCGATTTTGCTGGTGGTATTGCCGTTAACTGTTTAGGTCATTGTCATCCTGCTTTGGTTGGTGCGTTAAAAGAGCAAGGCGAGAAGCTTTGGCATCTATCTAACGTCATGACTAACGAACCTGCTCTTGAGCTTGCCACTAAGCTTGTTGAAGCGACATTTGCTGAGCGTGTTTATTTTGCTAACTCTGGCGCTGAAGCCAATGAAGCTGCACTTAAGCTAGTTCGTCGTTACGCGATGAATAAGTTTGGTGCTGAAAAAGATCAAATCATTGCATTTGATAAAGCATTCCACGGTCGTACTTTCTTTACGGTAAGCGTTGGCGGTCAAGCGGCTTACTCTGACGGTTTTGGTCCAAAGCCACAGAGCATCACTCATGTCCCATTCAATGATATTGCAGCACTAGAAGCGGTCTTTTCTGATAAGACTTGTGCAGTAATGATGGAGCCACTACAAGGTGAAGGCGGCATTATCGATGCTGATCCTGAGTTTCTAACAGCCGTGCGCGCGCTTTGTGATAAGCACAATGCATTGCTTGTATTTGATGAAGTTCAAACGGGTGTTGGTCGTCTAGGCGAACTATACGCTTACATGCGTGGCGATGTAGTACCAGATATTCTGACAACCGCTAAAGCATTGGGTGGCGGATTCCCAATCGCTGCGATGCTGACAACCAAAGAAATTGCTGAGCACCTTAAGATAGGTACTCATGGTTCAACTTACGGTGGTAATCCACTTGCTTGTGCTATCGGTAACGCAGTACTAGATGTGGTAAATACTCCAGAAGTCTTGGATGGCGTTAAAAAGCGTGAGCAATTGCTGCGTGATGGTCTGAGCAAGATCAATGAGAAGTATGATGTTTTCTCTGAAGTTCGTGGCCAAGGCCTGTTGCTTGGTGCCGTGGTAAACGAAAAGTATCAAGGACGCGCTAAAGAGTTTTTAGTGGCAGGAATTGAAGAGGGTGTTATGAGCCTAGTGGCTGGCGCAAATGTTGTGCGTTTCACACCTTCACTCGTGATCCCAGAAGCTGACATCGCTGAAGGCCTAGCGCGTTTCGAGCGAGCTGTCGCTAAAGTAGTCGCAGCCTAAATTGGCAAACGAAGCGCTAGGTCACCTTAGCGCTTCTTTTTTGTCTTTAGGATACTTGATAGCTGCAGTGTCAGTATTGCCTGTTAAAGGCAATGCCTACCTGATAGCGACAAGTGATAGTGAGGAAACTCCTAGATGTTAATAATACGTCCAATCCGATCCACTGATTTTGACGCGCTATATCAAATAGCCGAAGAATCAGGACATGGATTCACATCTTTACCTGTAAACGAAGATCTTCTTAGACGCAAAATTGCGCGGGTTGAAGCTTCGTTTGAAAAACAAGTCGATAAGCCGTTTGATGAAGGCTATTTAATGGTGCTTGAAGACACAGAAACCAGCGAAGTCGTTGGTACTTGTGGTATTGAAGCGGCTGTTGGTATGGAAGATGCGTTCTACCATTACCGTCTTGGTACAGAGGTTTACCATTCCGAGCAAATTGGCGTGCGCAATGAAGTCGAGACGTTAACCTTATGTCATGACTATACTGGCGCCGCAGAGCTATGCACTTTGTTCTTGCGAGGAAGTTACCGCAAGAACAACAATGGCCGTATGTTGTCCCGAAGCCGTTTTCTCTTTTTAGCACAGCATGCCGCGCGTTTTGGCGAAACTGTGATTGCTGAAATGCGTGGCGAGAGCGATGACGAGGGTAACTCGCCTTTTTATGATTGGTTGCAAAAGCACTTTTTAGGCATTGATTTTATTGAAGCTGATTATTTATCAGGCCTAGGACAAAAGGCATTTATGGCGGAAATGATGCCAAAAAATGCAGTTTACGTGTGTTTATTGCCAGAAGAAGCGCAAAAAGTTATTGGTGAAGTACATGCCAATACTCGACCCGCGCTTAATCTATTGCAGGCAGAAGGTTTCAGATGTCGAGGTTACGTCGATATTTTTGATGGTGGACCCACCGTTGAATGTAACCTGCATGATATTCGCTCTATACGCGAAAGCCGCCTGTTAACGGTGACCATTGGTGATGCTCCAGCAGATGCACCAAGCTATATCGTTTCAAACACCCAACTCGCAAATTACCGCGCTACAGCTGCAAATCTAGCTGTATCAGAAGACAATGACAACGTGATCTTAGACGCTGAAACTGCTGCAGGCCTTATGGTTGCAGACGGTGAGCAGATCCGTGTATTGGCCATGTAGGAATAGAATATGACACAATTTATTGAAGGTAAGTGGATAGCAGGTTTAGGTCACGATGTGACATCAATTAACCCTGCAAACCAAGAAGTCATCTGGACAAGTAAAACGGCAACTCCAGCGCAAGTTAATACCGCGGTTGATGCTGCGCGTAACGCGCAATTTGATTGGTTTATGCTGGGTTTTGAAGCGCGTTTAGCGATTGTTGAAGCATACCGTGATCAGCTAGAAGCCAATAAGGCCGATATGGCTGAAGTGATTGCCCAAGAAACGGGTAAGCCACAATGGGAAACCGCAACAGAAGCGGGCGCTATGATCGGTAAAATCGGCTTGTCAGTGGCCGCTTATAATAAGCGTACGGGGACGTCTGAAAGTGAGATCCCTGCAGGACGTGCTGTATTGCGTCATAAGCCACATGGTGTGGTTGCGGTATTTGGCCCTTATAATTTCCCTGGTCACTTGCCTAATGGCCATATTGTACCTGCGCTACTTGCGGGTAACACAGTGGTATTCAAGCCATCAGAATTAACCCCTAAAGTGGCAGAGCTAATGCTTAAGCTTTGGGAAAAAGCGGGTCTACCTGCTGGCGTGCTTAACCTTGTTCAAGGCGAAGTTGAAACGGGTAAGGCGCTTGCGGCTCATCCACAAATCGACGGTTTGTTCTTCACGGGGAGCTCGCGTACGGGTCACATCTTGCATCAGCAATATGCCGGTGAACCAGGCAAAATCTTAGCACTTGAAATGGGGGGGAATAACCCACTTATTATTAAAGGTGTTGAAGATACTAAAGCTGCAGTACATGACATTATTCAATCTGCTTATATCTCATCAGGTCAGCGTTGCACTTGTGCTCGTCGTCTATACGTTGAGAAAGGTGCGCAAGGTGATGCACTGCTTGAACAACTCGCTGCCGCCGTTAAAAAGATTCAAGTGGGTGCGTGGAATGCACAGCCACAACCATTTATGGGCTCTATGATCTCAGAGTCTGCCGCAAAAGGCATGGTTGAAGCACAGCGTAACTTAGTTAACTTGGGCGCAGCTCCACTTGTTGAACTCACTCACCTAGAAGCGGGCACGGGTCTGGTTTCACCGGGTCTAATTGATGTGACAGATGTGATTGAGTTGCCTGATGAGGAGTATTTCGGTCCACTACTTCAAGTGATCCGTTATAGCGATTTTGATCAAGCAATCAAGCTGGCTAATGCTACTCGCTATGGTTTGTCTGCCGGTATACTTGCTGATAACCGTGAAGATTATGACTACTTTTTAGCGCGTATTCGTGCCGGTATTGTTAACTGGAATAAGCAGATAACAGGTGCGTCAGGTGCGGCACCATTTGGTGGCGTTGGTGCATCGGGTAATCACAGAGCTAGCGCATTTTATGCCGCTGATTACTGTGCATATCCAGTGGCTTCTGTTGAAGCGGATGCAGTGAGTCTGCCGGCGAAATTGAGCCCAGGCTTGAGCATTTAGTTTTAAGGTAAAGGGAAGAGCTTCGGGGCACTTCTTTATATCAAAGGCTTTGCTGAATCTGTTAAAGCCTTTGAGCAAGTATCAACAACATTTGATACGACGCAAATCTAGCAAGCATTAGTAGCTCTTACTTACCAACCTAGGTGGAGCTGCTAAATCCCTCAAATGTGTACAGCCGCGTGACATAAAAAACAATAAGCACGATGGCGTAAAGGAGTTAACGATGCACACTAATGTAAACGCGTTATTTGAAGCACTTTGGCAAGATTATATTGAGATGGCACCCTCTGCTGCTAAAGTTCATCAGTTACTTTCTAAGGGCGAGAAGATCATCAATGATCATATTGCACTGCGAACGTTTAATATCAGCAAGGTTAACCTTGACGTACTCGCTGCACATTTTGAATCAATCGGTTATGTCGCTTGTGGTGATTATAAGTTTGAAGCTAAAAAGCTTAACGCTAAGCATTTTGAACATCCTGATAGCACTCAGCCAAAGGTGTTCATCTCAGAGTTGTTGGTCGAAGAGTTTAGTGATGAACTCCAAACGACCATTAAAGGCCTAATTGAGCAGGTAGAACCAACGGCAACGACTGCCGATAATTTCCTGTATTCTGGACGCCATTGGGCGCTTGATTCTAAGACTTATGAGTCGTTATTAGCTGAAAGTGAGTATGCAGCTTGGGTTGCGGCATTTGGTTACCGAGCTAACCACTTTACGGTTTCAATTAATCATTTACCCAACTTTGATACCATTTTTGAAGTGAATGACGCACTAAAAACTGCCGGTTTTGTCCTTAATGCTGCTGGTGGTGAAGTGAAGGGCAGTGCTGAAGTGTTGCTCGAACAGTCGTCAACGATGGCAGATAAGCTTCAAGTTAGCTTCTCAGACGCTGTGGTTGAGATCCCTAGCTGTTTTTATGAGTTTGCTATACGTTATCCAAAAGCTGACGGAGAGCTTTACACAGGCTTTGTGGCTGCGTCTGCCGATAAGATTTTTGAAAGTACTAATGTGAATTAAATCGTCAATTTGGCCATTGGCTCAATGGTGAACTAAACAGGGTGCTAGATTTTTAGCATTAGACACAAAAAAGCCGGAGTCAATCCGGCTTTTTTGTGTCTAGATTTTACGGCTGATAAAGCCATTGGCATTAAACCGAAAAATGCAGTGTCACTTTAAGACCGGATAAAGATAAGCTGTGTTGAAATTGCAATACAATCTTATATTGTTCGGCAATATCCTTAACAATCGATAGTCCGAGTCCGTGGCCCATGGTGGCTTCATCTAAACGTTTTCCCCGATGAGTCAATAGCGCCAACTCTTCTGTTTTCACTCCTGGACCATCATCTTCAATACTGACAATGAGCTGCTGATCATGATTGCTGATACATACTCTAATTTCAGTGTCAGCCCATTTAAACGCGTTGTCTAATAAGTTACCCAGTAGTTCCATGCCATCTTCGCGATGCATGGGGAGTCGTCTGATGTCTGCTGGAATATCTAAGCGGCAATTGATGGTCTTAGTGCGATGCACTTTTTTTAGAGTCTGCACCAGATCTTCAATATCTTTAGGTAATTGCATTTGCGCCGCCGGTAACATATCACCGGTTATACGCGCTGCAGCGAGCTTTCTCTCAATCATTTTATGCACTAGATCGAGTTGTTTTTGTAATGCTTCTGCAGAATCAGGATCTTTTAAGCCTAATACTTCAACTTGTTGCTGCATGACCGCTAGCGGCGTTTTAAGCCCGTGGCTTAAGTTGCCTAAATTATTGCGACTACGCTCAATCTGCTTACTCGAATACAGTAAAAGCTCATTATAGTTCGAGGCTAATGGTTGCAATTCTAAAGGGATGGTATTGAGATCGAATGAAGATATTTCGCCTTCACGTAACCGAGCCAAAGTATCTTTCATTTGACTGACGGGTTTAAAGGATTGACGCAGCACCAAAAAAATCCCCATTATCATTGCCATCAACATAACAAGATTGACGATAAGCTTGGTACCATAAATTTCTGAGACTATTTTGCGACCAATACTTAAGTCTTGCGCTACGGTGAGTGTGGCATTGAGCCCTGAAGTATCAGAATTAAGACCTATCGATAACAGTTGAATATCATGATTTTGTGGCCCCTTGGTCTGCCATGCTCGCGTCTCCCCCTCTTTTAAGTCGGCAACTTCTAAGCGTTGATCCCACAGTGACCGCGATCTTAGCTCCTGCTCTGGCAGATCAAGTTGATAGTAGCGACCTGAATAGACGGGTTTATAGAAATTTGAAAGTTGGGTTTGATCAATGCTGAGGCTGCCGTCCTCGATGTGAGTGGCGAGTAATACTTGTTGAAGATCTTCTTGCAGCCTTGCAATAATCGAATCATGGAAGGCTTGGCGTAGCATGGACTCGAAAAAGACCAGCGCCACTATTGTGGCGATAACAACTAAGCCTGTTAACCACAGGCTTAGTTTGCTACGGATGGATATCATTGCACCACGCCGTGAAAAATATACCCCTGGCCGCGACGTGTTTCGATAGCGGTTTTACCCAATTTTTTACGAAGGTGAGTGACGTATACTTCAACAACATTACTCTCTTTTTCGTCGTCAAATTGATATAACTTATCGGTGAGCTGCGCTTTTGAAAGGAGTTTTTTAGGTGACATTAAGAATATCTTTAATAGCCTAAATTCCATTGCGGTTAGCTCAAAGGTATTTTCACCTATAGTGACAGATTGCTGTCCTTCGTCTAAAGCAACGCCAGCATAAGTGAGCTGTTTGTTAGGTGAGTTGGCTTTACCATGAGCACGTTGGATCAACGCTTGGATCCTGACAAGTAGCTCTTGGGTATGAAAAGGTTTACCTAAGTAGTCATCAGCGCCAGAGTTAAAGCCTTCGACTTTCTCATGCCATTGGCTCCGCGCAGTTAGCATGATAACCGGTGTATGTATGCCTTGTTCACGCCAGCGCTCGAGCAACTCAAGGCCATTACCGTCAGGTAAGCCAATGTCAAGGATCACGCAATCATATTGGGTTTCATTCATTAGGTAATCAGCTTCGCTAATCTTGTCGGTAGCATCAGTGACATAGCCTGCTTGCTTAAGCTGTTTTAGCAGTTCTTCAACAAGTAGGGTGTTATCTTCAACAAGGAGTAATTTCATAAAGTGTGCTCTCAATCGTGCCTGTAGCGTTAATCGCGCTTAGCTTTTGACTGGTAATGTTAACTCAAAAGTAATGCAAAGCTATGTGTTTTATATATTACAGTGTTTCTGCAATACAACGACTTGGCATTTTTGCTGGGTTAGTGAGTTGTCCGTTACGTGCATTTAGGATCAGATCTACAATCTCACCATTTGGGTTGCGAATTTGTATTTCATACAGCCAATTGCCATCATATTGGTAAAGATGGGCATCGATAAGCTTACCGTGACAGATAGCTTTGATGCCAACAAGTGTAACGTCTAATGACAGGATTTGACCACTCTTCACCAGCAGTTGCGCTTGATAGTGCTGCACTTCCACTTTTTGATTGGCAAATACCAATACGGGGAGTTTTAGTAAGCAAACTAAAATGCTTAAATAAATAGCAATTTTCAAGCGGTACTCCTAAAAAAAAATGGCCTGAGATTAATCTCAGACCATTTTATAGAAGCTGTATTAAACCGAGCTTAATACTGTATTAGCGAGTACCGTATACTACGATAGTCTTACCATGAGCTTGTATAAGGCTTTGTTCTTCTAGCATTTTCAAGATACGACCAACAGTCTCGCGAGAACAACCAACAATCTGGCCAATCTCTTGACGAGTGATCTTAATCTGCATGCCGTCAGGATGCGTCATCGCATCTGGCTGCTTAGCTAGATGAAGCAATGTCTGCGCGATTCTGCCAGCAACGTCTAAGAAGGCTAAGTCACCCACTTTTTGGCTTGTGCTGTGCAGGCGGTGAGCCATTTGTGAAGAAAGCTTCATCAAAATTTCAGGATTAACCTGAATGAGTTGCTTAAATTTCTTATATGAAATTTCAGCAATCTCACAGGCTTGCTTAGCACGAACCCAAGCAGTACGTTCAGCTTGTTCTTCGAACAGACCTAATTCACCGATAAAGTCGCCCTGGTTAAGGTAAGAAAGAATCATCTCTTTACCTTCTTCGTCTTTAATCAAGACGGCTACAGAGCCTTTTACGATGTAATAAAGCGTATCTGAATCTTCACCAGCGTGGATCAAAGTGCTTTTGGCTGGATACTTATGAATGTGACAGTGTGATAAAAACCATTCCAAAGTAGGATCCGGTTTTGGCTTTCCAATCAGAGCCATGCCTATGTTCCTCGACTGATTTACGTTAAGAGTAAGAATATGCTAATTAAGCATCTTACGTCAATTAAGCAGATGAAACCTTGATGGAAGTCTTACTTTAGACTTATCGCATAAAGGTAACTAGCTATGATGATAGTCTTTTATTCTGATACATTAGTAATATATGTCAACTTATTACGTCTTTTCCAATAATAGTATGGTTAACTCTGCAAGCGATATCACATCTTGTTTGGTCGCTGGCAGTTAGGCGAATCATCGCTTAATACAAGGCTGGATTTAATGTCATAAATTCGGACGCTTTTAATGAGAGTGATTCTCATTTGTGTAGTTAAGGGCTTTATCCTCGACTTTTGTCTGAATTTCTGGCTAACTGCTAAAAGATATAGTTCAGCATTGATCAATTAGCCATGCTTGAGTTGTTTGATTTAATAGGAGCGCGTGTGAAGTTTAGACCTTGGATTTTAAATACTGTAGTGGTCTTTTTGATAGCCGCGAGCCCTGCTGCTCAAGCTTTTTCAATTCCTCAGCCTGTAGGCACAGCTGAAGCCAGCCGGGTAGCACATATCCATTTGAAAGCGGCTCACGGTGATTCCGATGCCCAATATCTGCTTGGGTTGATGTATTTGTCTGGACGATTTGTTGAACAGAACCAAACTGTAGGCATGGAGTGGGTGACCCGCGCTGCTAAGCAAGGCCATGCTAAAGCGCAGCAAACAGTCGCTGACTTGGCGTTTGAAGGCAGCATAGTGACTCGTGACCTGCCAACGGCAAAACAGTGGTACACGGCGCTGAGTAAGCAGGGCAATAAGCGGGCTGACTTTAGATTAGGCTTTATTTATGCTGCTGGTGGCGAAGGGGTTGAGCGTAATTGTGGTAAAGCGGTAGAGCAATTTAAGCTGGTCGGCGATGAGATCTCATTAAGTAATGTTGCTTGGATTTTAGCGACGTGTCCAGAAGCTAAGTATCGAGACGGTGACCAAGCATTAGCGCTGTCACTTAATCTGCTAAAAGCGAATAAAAAAGACCCGACCACATTGGATAACCTTGCCGCAGCGTATGCGGAAGTTGGCGATTTTGATGCAGCCATTTCTACTCAGCAAAAAGCGATTGAGGCATTAGCACTCACCTCTGATCAAAGTAAGACGGGTGCGTTTATCCAGCGATTGGAAACATACCAAAACTTTGAGCCCTTTCGTGAAGTGGTGCCTTTAATCGGTAATTAATACTCATCAAATTTGAAAAGCGCTTAAGTGATTAAGCGCTTTTTTTGTGTCTCGAATAAACCCATTCAACTAGTTATTACCTCTAATCAAATATGGAAATCCACAGACCTACTCAATCGAGGCTGTTATCTGCGGCCATGTTCCGGAGGATAATCTGATCAATATGGGTGTGGAATTCACTTAGTGTTGATTGTTAAGAGAGGTTAGCCTTTATTTTCAAGGAGATGAATAGAACAACATGGATGCGGGATTTACTTTATTTAGAGGTTAGCGAGCACCTTCAAGGAGATGAACAGATCAATATGGATGTGGAATTCACTGGATGTTGATTGTTAAGAGAGGTTAGCCAGTATTTCCAAGGAGGTGAACAGATCAACATGGGGATGGAATTTACTTTATTTGGAGGTTAGCGAGCATCTTCAAGGAGATGAACAAATCAATATGGATGTTGATTGTTAAGAGAGGTTAGCCAGTATTTCCAAGGAGATGAACAGATCAACATGGGGATGGAATTTACTTTATTTAGAGGTTAGCGAGCATCTTCAAGGAGATGAACAGATCAACATGGATGTGGAATTCACTTTATTTAGAGGTTAGCGAGCATCTTCAAGGAGATGAACAGATCAACATGGATGTGGAATTCACTTTATTTAGAGGTTAGC
>NZ_PJBM01000173.1:0-24925 GCF_002836075.1 Shewanella sp. GutDb-MelDb
TTTCTCATCAACATATCTTGGTTAATATCAACGTTAGCTGCTCGATACAAGTTTGGTCGCTCGATGAGTTGAGAATATAGCCGACTGAGTAACTGCCTTTTTCTTATCAATTGAGCATCTAGTTGACTTATATCGTCATTGGCTTGCTTTAAAAAACCTTCGGCAGCAAAGTGTTTTAAGTCGTAACAAATACTGTCTAACTCGCTAATTTCGACTAAAAGGCTTTCAGCATTGGGCTCTAAATCCATTGAACGAGCAATAATGTGTTTCGCTCGCTGGATCTCTCTCGCGAAATTACCTAATCGAAAATCTGCTTCTAAAGGGATTAACTCCCATTTTACAGGACCCACGATATTAAACTGGCAGCCATTACCGATACTCACTGCGACGAAAAGCCCTTTTCTAAGCTGCTCCGCACAAAGTCTAGGCGAAATGCCCAGCGTTGAAAATAGGCGCCAGCCTTGACCAACGCTACGATTAAGGATTGCATTAGATGCGGCATATTCATTCGCTTCGATAACATCAAGCGACAAGTATGGATGAAGCCGAATCATCAGTGACATTTTAGTCGCTGTAACACTTACAACAACGACTTCAGCAATAGGGCCTGATTGCAGCTGCAATACACTAAAGTTGCCAAACTGTTCAGACAAAACGAGTTTTAATTTTGATTGGTGGTTAATTTCGATTATTTGCGGTTGGATTAATAGCGGTTCAAGCATACAACACCTCATTGACGTAGACGTATTGTACTTGCTATAGAGGCTAGGTTCCAGTGATCAAACTGGCGTAAATTCAAGCAAATAAGAGTCTATTTTCTGGAGGTTAAGACAATTGAACTAAGGCAATGCTATGATGAAACTACTTAATAGAAGTTAATAGCCATGATTTTATGCCTTCAAAAACACAGAACACCCTCTTCTGGCACGATTATGAAACATTCGGTGCAAACCCAGCAAAAGACAGACCGTCGCAGTTTGCAGGGGTCAGAACGGATATGGACCTCAATATTATTGAGGAGCCTGTGACCTTTTATTGTAAACTGGCAAACGACTACCTCCCGTCGCCTGAAGCCATTTTGATAACTGGGATCACACCGCAACTGGCTAATCTAAAAGGGATGCCTGAAGCTGAATTCATGGCTAAAATTAACCAACAATTCAGCCAAGAAAAAACCTGTGTTGTCGGTTATAACTCAATTAGATTCGATGATGAAGTTACTCGTTATGGCTTTTATCGTAACTTCTTCGATCCCTATGCTAGAGAGTGGCAAAATGACAACAGCCGCTGGGACATCATTGATTTAGTGCGTGCTTGTTATGCATTTAGACCCGATGGAATAAACTGGCCACAGAAAGAAGATGGCTCTCCTAGTTTTAAACTTGAACAACTCACTGTTGCCAATGGCCTTAGTCATGAAAAAGCGCACGATGCGATGTCTGATGTTTATGCAACCATTGCTATGGCTAAGCTTATAAAGTCAGTACAGCCTAAACTCTTCGATTACTACTTCAGCTTACGACGCAAACAAGAAGTCACTAAGCTAATCGACGTGCTAGAAATGAAGCCGTTAGTGCATGTAAGTTCGAAAATTAGCGCGTTAAATGGCTGCACCACATTAATCGCACCGCTTGCCTTTCACTCCACCAATAAAAATTCGGTTATATGTGTCAATTTAACCATGGACGTCACGCCTCTCATCGAGTTAACTGCTGAGCAAATTCGAGAACGAATGTACACAAGGCGTGACGATTTGGCTGAAGATGAGCTACCTATCGGCATCAAACAGATCCATATCAACAAAAGCCCATTCCTTGCCGGTGCTAAAACGTTAACCGATGAGAATGCCGCGCGTCTTGATATCGATAAAGCATTTGCCAGAGAGCAATACAAAAAGCTTAGACAGCACCCGGAGATAAGAGAAAAGCTGGTTGCGGTGTTTGATATCGAGTCTGATAGAGTCATTACAGATCCTGATCTTCAGCTTTATAGCGGTGGCTTCTTTAGTCGCGCAGACAAAGCAAAAATGGAGATGATCCGTAATACTAAGCCCGTCAACTTAGCAGCACTTGAGCTGTCATTTGACGATGAACGCCTACCGGAAATGCTATTTCGATATAAAGCACGTAATTATCCTGAAACACTTGATGAGTCAGAGCTCATTCGTTGGCGTGAATTCTGTCAGCCAAGACTCAATGATCCTGAGTATATGATCAAGCTTGAAAACATCATTGAAGAAACTGAACAAAATGAAACAAAGCAGAAATTATTACAGGCTTTGTGTCATTATCTTAGAAGTCTTTAGGATTTTTAGACGGCAGAATGCGATCTAGATCGCATTCTATATGTAACAAGCTTACTAGAATGTTATTTCATTAGCGTTAATAAAAAGGCAGTAGCGTATGCAAGACCGATTTTTAAAAAGCATAGCTAATTTACCAGAGTCTCTGGCTAAGGCACTTGTACCGATTCTAGATAAAGACTTTACTGGGCATATCGATGCTCAGCAACTTAATGAATTGAAAACAGCAACCCAGATGGAAGAACAAGCATTACTGCTTGCCTTATTACCTATTGCAGCAGCACTTGCAAGAGTACCTATCAGTAACTTTTATGTTGGCGCTATTGCTAAAGGCAAAAGTGGTGACATCTATATGGGTGCCAACCTTGAACTTGCTGGTGAAGCGCTGTTTCATTCTGTGCACGCAGAGCAGAGCGCGATTAGCCATGCTTGGCTAAGTGGTGAACGGCAAATTGAAGATGTCATCGTCAACTTCTCACCATGTGGCCACTGTCGCCAATTTATGAATGAGCTGGTTGAAGGCCAGAAAGTGAACATCCACCTTCCTGAACAAAAAATGCTACCTCTGTCCCATTATCTACCCTATGCCTTTGGTCCGAGCGATCTGAATATCACAGAGCCCTTGCTAACCAAACAGCAGCATACGCTAACGCTTGACTCTGCCGATCCGATGATTATTGAGGCTGTAGATCATGCAGGCCTGAGTTACGCTCCGTACACTAAAAATTATGCTGCTGTGGTATTAGAAACGAAAGATGGCGCTACTTTTTGTGGCCGTTATGCAGAAAATGCTGCATTTAACCCATCGATGTTACCAATGCAAATGGCCTTGTCGACTATGGCGCGTCACAATCGTGATTTCAGTGACATTAACCGTGCAGTACTCATCGAGTCCGCTAAAGGCGTGGTTTCATTAGTGGGTGCAACAATGGATGCGCTACACGCAGTTGCCGCTGTAGAACTTGAACATATCGTTGTTGATCCTGAATAACGCATATTCTTGCGTGTTATTCTTAGCTTAAATTAAAATGGACTGCAAAAGCAGTCCATTTTTTTATACTCAATAAATTAACGTCTGTTTTTTTCAAGCTTTGCCAGTAAACCAGAGGTATCCCAGCGATTACCCCCCATCGACTGTACTTCCGAATAAAATTGATCGACCAGCGCGGTTAGCGGCAAGTGAGAACCATTGCTACGTGCTTCTTCTAGTGCAATGCCTAAGTCCTTGCGCATCCAGTCAACCGCAAAACCAAAGTTATATTCGCCCTGCCACATTGTTTGATAACGATTTTCCATCTGCCACGATTGCGCAGCGCCTTTACTGATCACTTCAACCACTTTTTCACCGTCTAAACCCGCGCTACGTGCAAAATGCAGACCTTCAGCGAGTCCTTGTACCACGCCAGCGATACAGATTTGATTCACCATTTTGGTCAATTGCCCGGCACCCACGTCACCAAGTCGCTCCGCACAGCGTGCATAGGAGTCAATGACAGGTTTAACGCTATCAAAAGTTGTTTCTGCACCACCGGCCATAACCGTCAGTACACCTTTTTCAGCACCGGCTTGCCCACCAGAGACTGGTGCATCGATGAAGCCAACTTCAATTTTGCTTGCCGCTGCTCCAATCTCCCTTGCAACGTCTGCAGAAGCCGTGGTGTGGTCAACGAGGATAGCGCCGGGTTTCATACCGGCTAACACTCCCTCTGCCTCAAGTGTTACTTGTCGTAAGTCAGCATCATTGCCAACACAAATAAATACAATATCTTGGCCTTCTGCTGCCGCTTTGGGAGTGGAATAATATTGTCCTGAAAACTCGTCACACCAAGCCTTAGCTTTAGACTCAGTACGATTATATACCGTCACATCATGACCATTTTTGACCAGATGACCCGCCATGGGATAACCCATCACACCTAAACCGATGAATGCAACTTTAGCCATTATTATTCCTATTTGTAGGGTTATTTTATGTTGTTTAAAGGCATTCTACTGCGCTTAGCGCGAACAAAACAGTCTCTCGCAGATAATAAAAAAGCCAGCAAAATGCTAGCTTTCTATTCTTATAGTCAGACTTAGCCCTATAAAGTCACGTGCGCTGCCATTTCTGCACCAATTTTTTTGCGCATATCCATTAACCGCACGGCAGACTCACGCAATTCAATATCAGCATCAGTGCTCGGAACCCACTCAGGAACCTGTGTTGGCTGTCCAGCATCGTCAACCGCAACCATAATCAACACACAATGCGTTGTAAGATGCCTTTCAGACTCCTTTGGATCGCCTGCTTTTACGTCGATCCCTAAATGCATTGACGTTCTACCAGTATAAATGACTTTAGCAGTGACCTCGACGATATTCCCAACATGAATAGGCTTAACAAAACGAATTCCGCCAGCATAAGCCGTAATGCAATATTTACCACTCCAACCCGCAGCGCAAGCGTAACCCGCGAGATCAATCCATTTCATTACCGCGCCGCCGTGGACTTTACCACCAAAATTAACGTCTGCAGGTTCTGCTAAAAATCGTAACGTGAGCTGTCTATCGGTTCCTGCCATATCGACCTCAATACATAGTAATTTATAGCTTTAGTTTACACCTTTTCACTTAGCAACACATTATGCCAATGGCAATACATACTTGTAAGCTCATAGGAAAGTCAAATCTTCGAAGCCAGTCATTAGGTTTTGCTAATCATAATGCTCAACATGAGGGCGTGCCCAGCTTCCAACCGCTTATATCTCAGTGTTGTCGCTCTGACGGTGCCTGTACCATTGACTCAACTGTCAAATTAGATTTCAAAGCTTTGGGGCCGCTCTACATAGCTCAGTAATTCAATAGACTGGTTGTTTCTATCCAAAGTGAACCACCAAATATGATCCCAGCGCCATCAGCGGCAATGCCAAACGATAGATCCATACTTGAGTGCTAGCACTTAAAAACTTCGCCCCTTTAAATATCCCATATATCGCAATACCCAGCAGAAATAGACCGATGATAAGTGCACCGGTAAGAGCACTGTATTGGTCACTGATAGAAATCGCAGTCACCAATAAGGCAAACCAGATAAAGGCAAAACCTGCCGCTGCTGCATTAAATGTTTTAATCCCGATCATGAGCTTAGGGTGCAAATTAACCACCTCTCCTCTGATGAGTTCATTTAAGTTTGCAGTGAGTACTCCCAATACCGGCATGATCGGGATCACAAGTGGATTTATCAATTTTTCAACCTCAAATATGATGTTTAACGCTATGTAACTAGTATCTGCCTCAATAAGTGGTTATACCAGTTTAGAGTGGCAAGATGAACCAAGGTTAACCTGTGAAATATACAAAGTTAATCTAACGAGGATAAAGCATATTATTTGAGGTTTAAAAAATGATTTCCATAAAAAAAGCGCCATAGAGGCGCTTTAATAATGAGTGGTTGTGGCTAGATTTTCTTAAACAGTAACGAGCCGTTAGTGCCACCAAATCCAAACGAGTTACATAGACCATACTCAAATTTACAGTCACGTGCGGTATGAGGAACAAAGTCCAAATCACAGCCTTCATCTGGATTATCTAAATTCAATGTTGGCGGAATAACCTGATCTCGAAGTGCTAACAAAGTAACGATAGCTTCAACAGATCCTGCTGCCCCCAAAAGATGCCCTGTCATTGATTTAGTCGAACTAACAGCTAAGTCGTATGCATGAGCACCAAACGTCGACTTTACCGCTGCAGCCTCCGCTCTATCGCCCGTAGGGGTCGATGTACCATGGGCATTAATGTAGCCGATAGCTTCACGACCAATTTTAGCATCATTAATCGCATTCGCCATTGCCGCTGCAGCGCCTGCACCATCACTTGGAGGTGACGTCATATGGAACGCATCGCCACTCATACCGAACCCGACAAGTTCACCGTATATGGTTGCACCACGTGCTTTGGCGTGTTCGTATTCTTCCATGACCATGACACCAGCACCATCGCCAATGACAAATCCATCACGGTCTTTGTCCCAAGGTCGGCTAGCCGCCAGTGGATCATCGTTACGGGTAGAAAGCGCTTTAGCAGAGCCAAAACCTGCAACCGCTAATGGACACGTCGCATCTTCAGCGCCACCTGCAACCATAACATCAGCGTCGCCATACGCGATTGTACGCGCCGCAAAACCAATATTATGCACACCTGTAGTACAAGCCGTTGTCACCGCGAAGTTAGGGCCTGTCATGCCGTATTTAATCGATAGGTGACCTGATATCATATTAATGATGGTGCTTGGCACAAAAAATGGCGACACTTTACGCGGTCCACCTTTCAATAAAGCGCTGTGATTTTTCTCAATCAAAGGTAATCCGCCCATGCCCGCACCAATAGCGGTGCCTACACGTCCAGGATCAACCTTGTCCATCTCTAAACCTGAATCTTCTACAGCTTGTATGCCAGCAGCCATACCGTATTGGATAAACAGATCCATCTTACGGGCATCTTTACGTGACATGTACTGTTCAACGTCAAAGTCTTTAACAGAACCGCTAAAACGAGTAGTGAACTCGCTAGCATCAAATTTGGTTATTGGTGCGATACCACTTTTACCGGAAACCAGTGCTTTCCAAGTTGAATCTACAGTATTGCCCACAGGGCTAACTAGGCCTAAGCCAGTTACGACGACACGACGTTTAGACACGCTATCACCTTTATCTAATTAAAAATGAATTGTTATGATAGTACTAAAGAGTTTGAACTACCAATACCTTCACGAGCCAGGTCTGATTGGTGTATTGAAGCGGAAGCGAGGACATTATTGCTTAAAGACTTACATCAACCAGCGGCTTTTACAAACAAAAACAGGCGGCATAAATGCCGCCTGTTTTCAGAAATTCTAGATTACTGATTCTTAGAAACGTAATCGATCGCTGCTTGAACAGTAGTGATCTTTTCTGCTTCTTCATCAGGGATCTCGGTATCAAACTCTTCTTCTAGAGCCATAACCAATTCAACAGTGTCTAGAGAATCGGCACCTAAATCGTCAACGAAAGATGCTGCTGATTTAACGTCTTCTTCTTTAACACCTAGTTGCTCGATGATGATTTTCTTTACACGTTCTTCGATGTTGCTCATTGTTTTCTTTCCTATTCAAATTACGCACTTGCGTAAGATTGCGAGTAGTTTATTGAATTTGACAGACATTGCAAGCTTAACTTTTGTGGTCTAACCACAAAATGGGCTCACGTTTGATGCAGATCACCTCTCGAAAGAGGTAATAGCCCGTCATTCACTTAAACCATGTACATTCCACCGTTCACATGGAGAGTCTCTCCAGTGATGTAAGCGGCAGAGTCGGACGCTAAAAAGAGGACTGCGTTAGCAATTTCCTGCGCCTGACCAAGTCTTTCCATTGGCACTCTAGACATAATAGCTTGTTGCTGCTCTTCCGTCAGCTCATCTGTCATGTCTGTCTGGATAAATCCAGGAGCAATAGCATTAACTGTTATTTGACGAGATGCAACCTCTCTTGCAAGAGATTTTGTAAATCCGATCAAACCTGCTTTAGCAGCAGAGTAGTTAGTTTGGCCTGCATTGCCCATGGTGCCTACCACAGAGCCAATATTGATGATGCGTCCATGACGTTTTTTCATCATAGGTCTCATGACCGCTTTTGAAGTGCGAAATATCGAAGTTAGGTTAGTGTCAATAATATCTTGCCACTCATCGTCCTTCATTCGCATCAATAAATTATCACGAGTAATGCCTGCGTTGTTAACTAAAATATCAACATCGCCAGCTTTTTCTTTAATTGTGCTGAACAAGGCTTTAACCGAGTCGCCGTCAGTAACGTTTAAAACAAGACCATGACCATTATCACCTAAATAGGCTTGAATAGCTTCTGCGCCACGTTCACTTGTTGCTGTCCCTATTACCACAGCACCAGCAGACACTAGAGTCTCAGCTACTGCACGACCAATACCACGGCTAGCGCCTGTTACAAGGGCAACTTTGCCAGTCAGATCAAAACTTATACTCATTAGATTTCCTTATTCGGTCAATGCCGCGAATGACGCAACATCGTTAATTGCTTTTGCTGTTAGTGAGCGATTGATACGCTTACTAAGCCCAGTCAGTACTTTTCCTGGACCAATTTCAAACAAATCGGTGATACCCTGCTCGGCCATTAGCTCTACAGTTTCCGACCATCTGACTGGACAATATAACTGGCGAACCAATGCAGCTTTAATCTCTTGTGCTGCATTAGGGCTTGCGACATCAACATTATTGATCACTTTTACTGAAGGTATGCTGAATTCAATATCAATTAGTGCTATTGCAAGTTTATCTGCAGCAGGTTTCATCAATTGGCAATGTGAAGGTACACTCACTGGTAGCGCAACGGCCATTTTGGCACCGTTTTCTTTACATATTGCCGCAGCGCGTTCTACGGCTGCTTTTTCACCCGCAATCACGACTTGACCGGGGCTATTATAATTAACAGGGCTAACGACTTCGCCTTGAGCAGCTTCTGCGCACGCAGTTGCGATAGCGTCATTGTCTAAACCGATTATGGCAAACATGGCGCCAGTGCCTGCTGGAACCGCTTGTTGCATTAGCTGACCACGTAGCTCAACCAATTTAATTGCCGCTTCAAAACCCATCACACCAGCACACACGAGTGCTGAGTATTCACCCAGACTATGGCCAGCCATCACCTTTGGCAAACTTTTACCCGAGGCTGCATAAGCGCGATAAATTGCAACACTCGCCGCTAATAACGCTGGCTGAGTTTTATCGGTTTGATTCAGCGCTTCAACCGGACCTTGTTGAACGAGTTCCCAAAGGTCATAACCTAGAACGTTGCTTGCTTGAGCAAATGTCTCACCTATAATCGGTTGAGATTCGGCAAGTTCTGCCAACATTCCTAATGCCTGTGAACCCTGTCCTGGGAATACAAAAGCTGTATTTTCCATATTAATCTACCTTTAAAATTGACGTTTTACCGTTAATACGGCTGTTAGAACCGAACTAAAGCACTTCCCCAGGCAAATCCTGCACCGAAGGCTTCAAGCAAAATCATTTGACCACGTTGGATACGCCCATCTCTCACGGCTTCATCTAAGGCAATCGGCACTGACGCAGCGGATGTATTACCATGCTTTGCTAAAGTCAGTACGACTTTATCAAGACTCATGTCCAATTTCTTTGCGGTCGCTTTGATAATTCTAAAATTAGCCTGATGTGGTACCAGCCAATCAATATCAGACTTTTCAATATTATTTTGACGCAATGTTTCAGTGACAACATGGGACAGCTGCGTAACGGCAACCTTAAACACGTCGTTACCTTTCATCGTCATGTACCCAAGCTCTTCTGAATCATCCCCTTTACGCGATGGAATAGAACACTTTAACAAGTCAGCTTGACGGCCATCAGCATAAATATGCGTTGAAATAATACCAGGTTCCGTGGATGCACTTAATACTGCTGCACCGGCACCATCGCCAAATAGAATGATAGTCGAACGGTCTTCAGGTTTACACAAACGAGATAATACATCGGCACCGATAACCAACACATTGCGCGCCGCACCCGATTTTACATATTGATCAGCTACCGATAATGCGTAAACAAAACCAGAGCATGCTGCTGCAATATCAAATGCCGGAATAGTATGAATTCCAAGCATCGCTTGAATTTCACAAGCCGCGGCGGGGAAAGCATTGCTCGCACTAGTGGTGCCACAAACAATCATATCGATTTCAGTTGCATCAATACCGGCCATTTCGATGGCTTTTAATGCAGCTTGATACCCCATCGTCGCAACAGTTTCTTCTGCTGCAGCGATTCGACGCTCTGAAATACCTGTGCGATCAACGATCCATTGGTCGGTGGTTTCCACCATTTTCTCTAGATCTTGATTACTGCGCACTTGTACCGGTAGATAACTACCAGTACCGAGAATTTTTGTATGCATAAGAAATTTATCAGCTATTAATATCTAAAAGAATCGACTCTAGACGGTCTTCGATCATCTGAGGGAGTCGACGTTGTGCTTCTGTTACTGCCAAGCTTATTGCTTGTAAAAAAGCAGTTTCATCTGCACACCCATGACTTTTTACTACAATTCCGCGCAATCCTATCAGACTTGCGCCATTGTAGTGGTCGGGGTTCATCTGATCTAACAAAGAATGAATGCGTGGCGCTATAATTTTGGCGAGAATACGTACAAAAAAACCATCAGACAGGCCTTTTTTCAACTGATGAATGAGTAGCCTTGCAATACCTTCCGACGTTTTTAACGTAATATTGCCGACAAAACCATCACACACGATCACATCGACATTACCCGAATAGATCTCATCACCTTCAATAAAACCAGTGTAGTTCACTTGAGGAATTTGTTGCAGTAGTTGACCTGCCTGCTGGACCTGGTCATTACCTTTAATCTCTTCAATACCGACATTGAGCAAAGCCACCTTTGGCGAAACCGTTTTATCAACCGTTTCACTCAGCACTGAGCCCATCACCGCAAATTGGAGTAAAGTTTCTGAATCGCAAGATACGTTTGCACCTAAGTCTAATAAATAAACAGGCGTATTATTTACCGCAGGTAAACAAGTAACAAGTGCTGGGCGGTCAATGCCGGGCAAAGTCTTAAGCAGTACTTTGGACATCGCCATTAACGCACCTGTATTACCCGCGCTCAAGCAAGCTTGTGCTTTACCGTCACGCACTAATTCTATTGCGAGACGCATAGAACTTTGCTTACGATTTCTTAAGGCATGGACAGGTCGATCGGACATAGTAACCACTTCGGTTGTATGTTTAATCTCAATACGATTTTTAACTGCTGGTTCAGCAGATACAAGATATTTGTCTATCTGGACTTGATCGCCCACGAGTATGACTTTTAAGAGGGGGTTTAAGCGAAGTGCCTGCAAAGTTGCAGGCACTGTGATGCGGGGACCAAAGTCGCCCCCCATCGCATCTAACGCAAGCGTCAGATTTGTCATCAGGGTCTCAACAATTACTTGTTGATAACCTTTTGACCACGGTAAAAACCATCCGCAGTCACATTGTGACGAAGGTGTAGTTCACCACTCGTTGAATCCACAGACAATTGAGGCGTGCTCAATGAATCATGTGAACGACGCATTCCGCGCTTTGAACGAGATTTTTTGTTCTTTTGTACAGCCATTGGACCTGTCTCCTAGATTACTTGCTCTTCAGTTTTTCTAACACTGCAAACGGATTTGGACGCTCCTCTTGAGCGGGTTCGATCTCGCCTACAACTACGTCTTGTTTACCTTGATGACAATCTTCATTCTCATGCATGGCAATCAAAGGCATAGCGATTATCAATTCATCTTCGATCAATTGATGTAGACGCACTTCGCCAATTTCATTGCACTCAATAGGCTCATACACATCCGGGAGCTCATCGATTTCAGCTTCAGTCTTACAAAGACCAAAACTAAACTCGACCGTAACCTCAGTGGTAAATAGTGTCATACAACGTTGACAATCCAGAGTGAGCTCCGTCACAGCCTTCCCGTTAAGGTAGACTATCCCCTGTATATCTACGCCACATTCAAGCGACACTGCCACATCAGAACAGTCGCCGGCACATAATTCATTTAATCGCTTTAACTGCTTACCGGGCACCAAACCTTCATACGAAAGCTGGCTAGCGGAAGCGCGAACGGGATCAATTGAAACCGGTATCTTTACTGTTTGCATAAGGCGCGCATTTTAGGTGAATTTTAGCAGAAGTCAACACCCTTATTCTTCCAAGGTGATTAACCGCCGATGGATTCAGCTAAGTGAGTTGTTAGGTAACCGCATTGTACAAGAAACCCAAGGCGCATGACATTAAATTTCAGCGGTAAATGCGTTTAAGTGTTCGTAAATCCATCGAAGGCGCAAAATTTGTGATAACAGCGCTACTATCGAGCTATTTTCGCATCCGATTAATACCCCTTCGGCTAAGCATTAGGTCCGTTTGATGCCGTTTGTGCTCCCCCATCTTCGGATAAACGGCAAGTAAAATCGTCGCACGACTCGCAACGTTAGCGATTAGCACTGGTTAATACAAATAAACACTGGGTACAAAATGATTTTCGCTAACCAATCTTAGTATGACTTAACCGCCGAGCCAGCCCTTGATACCCAACTAACGATAATATGATCAAGCATTGCTATCCCTTCTCTCGCCACAGCGCCCAATACCATGGCAAATAAAATGGTGGGATAAAGTGGTCGACTCACGTCACCACTTAAATGCACCACAACGCTGAGCATAATTAGAATCGCGACCCATAGCTTAAACATATTTATCTCCAAGTGAATGTCTTCTGTGACTGCATGGTATTCACCAACACCTGTATAACGGCTGAACATTACCTGTTGACATCAATTTACCCTATCAATAGATATTATTACGTAAAATAGAAGTAAGGCCATCATCCATTGATGTCGTCTTGTAAATGATAAAAAAGGCGTTGAGTACAATAATGACTTGCTAATGCCATTCATCTTTAGCGAAAATACTTATCTATAAAAGTATCTCGATTGCCAACTCTAAGGTTAAACCATGTCAAAAGCGCTTATATTGGCCTCCACATCTCCATTTCGAAAGCAGCTCCTAAATAAACTCAACTTGCCCTTTAGCTGCTGCTCTCCTGAAGTCGATGAAACACCTTTAGACAACGAATCCCCAAAAGACTTAGTTCTTAGGCTATCCAAGCTTAAAGCGGCGGCAGGCGCAGCCAAATATACCAAGGGTGTCGTAATTGGTTCTGATCAAGTAGCAGTCATCAATAATCAGATTATTGGCAAACCACTTAATCGTGAAACCGCAATACAACAACTGTCACAATCGAGCGGTCAATCCATCACCTTCTATACAGGACTTGCGCTACACGATGTAGAAAGCGGTCAGGTTGAAGCTATCGTCGAACCCTTCATTGTCCACTTTAGGACACTCACCCCTGAAGCCATTAGCCGTTATGTCGATACTGAACAACCTTTTTATTGTGCTGGTAGCTTTAAATGTGAAGGTTTGGGTATTGCACTATTTGAACGCTTAGAAGGTAAAGACCCCAACACATTAGTCGGTCTGCCGTTAATCTCTCTCATCGATTTATTGCACCTACAAGGGATAGATGTGTTGTAAATGACAATGTCTTCCAAGACTAGATGAGTATGCTCATGACGCGAGGGAGTGAATATGAAAGAAAGTCGTCAAAAGCGTGCAAGCTGCAGCAACTGAGATAAATATAATGACAAGGATGGACAGTGGCGAGTCACCAATTTGGATTGACGAGACCGCGGCACTGTCGTCCTACGAGCGTTAACGCGGTTTAGCGTTAAGCATATGAATAACTTATAGCACGCTCAACAGCGCTAACGGCGTAGCGATAATGGCTTTGGGCTGCGCTAAAATCAGTTTGTCGTGGCTATGAGCACCGTAGCTAACGCCTACCGCATCAATGCCAGCGTTATTTGCCATGTTCAAATCATGCAAAGAGTCACCGACCATCACCGCACGTTCAGGCGCAACATTAAGCTCTTTTAACAACTCGAGCAGCATGTCAGGATTAGGCTTACTTTTTGATTCATCAGCGCAGCGGCTAGATTCAAAATGATGTCCCAAACCTGTTTCGGCTAAAACACGATTTAAACCATTTCTACCCTTACCTGTCGCCACGGCCATACGATAGTTTCTCGCAGATAGCTGCTTTAGTAACGTTTCACTATCCGCAAACAATGGGCTCGGAGTGGTGTTTAGCGTTAAGTAATGCTCTTTATACGAGGCTATCATTGGCGCAAAGTTAGCTTGCCCCAACAATGGGTAAAGCGTCTTAAGCGCTTCATCCATAGATAAACCAATAATATCACGAATAGCGTTTTCGCTTGGCTTAACTAAAGATAGAGAATCGGCCATCTGTTGCATACAGGCCACGATTTTACTGATGGAGTCCATTAAGGTTCCATCCCAATCAAAAATGACGAGTTCGTATGACTTCATGCTTTTTTAAGCTTGGCTAACGTTGATTCTAGAATAGGATCCATTGGCGCTTTTACTTCCATCATCTCTTCAGTGTCAGGATGAATAAACCTAAGCTGAGCAGCGTGTAAAAAGAGTCTATTCAATCCGTGGACACGCATCGAGTCATCAAATTTCTGTTCGCTGTACTTTTCATCACATGCTATAGGGTGACCCGCATATTGACAATGCACACGAATTTGATGAGTTCGACCCGTGATAGGACTTGCTTGAACAAGCGTTGCATCACTATAGCGTTGCATGATCTTAAAGCGGGTTTCACACTCTTTACCCTCTTTATTGACTCTAACAATGCGTTCACCAGATTTAAGCGTTAGTTTTAATAACGGTGCTTTGACTGCCTTATCATGCTTTTGCCACTCACCTCTAACAAGCGCTAGGTAATCTTTTTGCATCTTCTTAGATCTAAGTTGATCATGTAGATGTTTTAGCGCACTGCGTTTCTTGGCAATGAGCAACAGGCCTGAAGTGTCTTTATCTAAGCGATGAACCAGTTCTAAAAACTTCTGCTGAGTGCGTAACGAGCGCATTGCTTCGATAACACCAAAATCGACACCACTGCCACCATGTACTGCGATACCTGATGGTTTATTCAGTACAATAATGAATTTATCTTCGTAGATAATACGGTCTTCTAACTGCGAGACTTTCGTTAATTTAGCTGACGGCCCAGGACGTTCACTCGAATCAGAGACACGCATAGGCGGGATACGCACGATATCTCCATCTTGTAATTTGTACTCAGGTTTAATGCGTTTCTTATTAACTCTCACCTCCCCTTTACGTACAATCCGATAGATCATACTTTTAGGAACGCCTTTTAATTTAGTTAACAAATAATTATCGATACGCTGTCCGGTATGGTCTTCATCGATGGTAACCATTCGAACTTCTACTTTAGGAGATGGAGTATTCATGCTGCGCCGCTATGTGTTTCGTTGTGCATATTGTACAACAAGTGAAAAGAATTGTGCCTTTTCAATTGCTGATTTTATCTATTATTGCTATATTTCTCTCGCTAACGGGGATAACCAGTGGATAAAGTGTTCACAAATCCCCCCATGCATCACGTTAAAGCATGAGACTAAAAATGTTTACAGTTTGATAGTAATAATTGATTTACAGGTCGTTGTATCAATCAAAAGGTCAATAAATGGACCTTCACGACTAAATCAAAACGTAATCCCAACTTACAACTGGTTTCTCTGCTTTAAACGCCCCAATTTCGAAGAATAATTTTAACTCGTCGTCAGACGCTACCATTTCGAATTGGCATTACCGGAAAGTATTTAAGAATTTATGGGGTTGGTTGACGTTTTACAACGAATTCCTTGTTTTTGTAAACATTAAAAAATAAGCCATAAATAGGATGCGACACGCAGAGAATGCGTCTAACAGCAATGCGCACCTTGCCTAGAGACCGACCGTGAGGTCCTGTTTTTTAATCCTAGGCCCGTAATGCAGTGAAATAAGTATCGTTTGATGACCTTTATAAAGAAGAATTAAATCATCATGAAACGGATGTTAATCAATGCAACTCAATCTGAAGAGTTGCGCGTAGCCCTAGTTGATGGGCAACAATTATACGATCTAGATATTGAAAGCCCAGGTCACGAACAAAAGAAATCAAATATCTATAAAGGGACGATCACTCGAGTAGAGCCGTCTTTAGAAGCTGCTTTTGTTGACTATGGTGCCGACCGCCATGGCTTTCTCCCTTTAAAAGAGATCGCACGCGAATATTTCCCAAAAGGTTACTCTTTCCAAGGCCGTCCTAATATTAAGGAAGTCATAAAAGAAGGCCAAGAAGTTATTATTCAAATTGATAAAGAGGAGCGTGGCAACAAAGGCGCTGCACTCACAACCTTTATCAGTCTTGCGGGTTCTTATCTTGTATTAATGCCAAATAACCCAAGGGCTGGCGGTATTTCTCGTCGTATCGAGGGTGACGAACGTACTGAGTTAAAAGCAGCACTTTCTGAACTTGATATCCCACAAGGTATGGGCCTCATCGTCCGTACTGCGGGCGTAGGAAAAGAGCCAACTGAATTGAAGTGGGACCTAAAAGTTCTGCAACATCACTGGGCTGCAATTAAAGAATCGGCTGAAAGTGCGCCGGCTCCTTTCTTAATCCACCAAGAAAGCAACGTGATTGTTCGTGCTATCCGCGACTATTTACGTCGTGACGTTGGTGAGATCCTAATCGATCACCCACGTATTTATGAAGAAGCTAAAGAGCACGTTTCGTTAGTACGTCCTGACTTTGTTGAGCGTATTAAGCGTTATGACGCTGAAGTGCCACTATTCACGCATTTCCAAATCGAGACTCAAATTGAATCGGCCTTCCAACGTGAAGTTCGCTTACCCTCTGGCGGTTCGATTGTTATCGACCCAACAGAAGCATTAACCTCTATTGATATTAACTCTGCCCGTGCCACTAAGGGCGGCGATATTGAAGAGACTGCGCTAAACACTAACCTAGAAGCGGCCGACGAAATTGCACGTCAATTACGTCTACGTGATTTAGGTGGTTTAGTGGTCATCGATTTCATCGATATGACCCCAGTTCGCAATCAACGTGAAGTTGAAAAGCGTATGCAAGATGCTGTTCATCATGACCGAGCACGCGTCCAATTAGGCCGTATATCACGCTTTGGTTTGATGGAGATGTCACGCCAACGTTTGCGTCCTTCTCTAGAAGAGTCAGCAGCTCACCTTTGTCCACGTTGTCATGGACAAGGCACCGTTCGCGGTACTGAGTCACTTGCCCTTTCAATTTTGCGTTTGATGGAAGAAGAAGCCATCAAAGAAAACACATCGCAAATTGAGGCAATTGTTCCTGTTGATGTTGCTGCGTTCCTATTGAACGAAAAGCGTAAAGCAATTCGTATCACCGAAGAACGTCACAATGTTGAAGTGTATGTGATCCCAGATCCAAACATGACCACACCTGATTATCGCGTTGTACGTCATCGTAAAGATGACCAAATCAGCGAATCTAGCTATAAATTGCTTGAGCAAGAAGAAGCTAAGCTTTACGAGCCTCGTAAACTTGAAAGAGCTGCGCCACCACAGCCAGCACTAAAAGGTTTCTCAACGCCACAAATAGCAGCGCCTACACCTGCAGAAGCTAAACCCGCGCCAGTTAAACCAGCTGAGCCCGGTTTATTTGCTAAAATTGCAGCCGCAATCGGCTCACTTTTTAGTAGCAGTGAAGAAGTAAAGGTTGAACCTAAGCAGCAAGATAAAACAAGCCGCAATGGTCAAGCACGTAACAATAATCGTCGCAATAGCAATAACCGTCGCAACGATCCTCGCCGCAACCGCAATGAAGGTCGCAATGAAGGTCGTAACGAAGGCCGCAATGAAGGTCGTAGTGACAGTGAGCAAGGTAAAGATACGCGTACTAAGAGCAATCGCAGTGACGCTAATGAAAACCAAGCAAAAGTGCAAGAAGAGACTAAACGTCCACAACGTAGCGAAAAGCCACGTAAGGCCGTAGAAACAACTAGCACCGAAACTGTCGAGCCTAAGCAAGAAGCAGCACGTGAGCGTCGTCAACGTCGTAACATGCGCCGTAAAGTTCGCGTGAGTAACGAGCAAGAAGAAACTAAAGCAGTGGTAGCTCAAGCTGAAGAGCCTGTTCAAACACAAGCAGTTGCAGATGATAAGCCCGCTCGTCCTAAGCGCCAGCCTCGTAAGCCAAGAGCTAAAGTTGAAACAGTAGAAAATACTGAAGCAACTGATGACGCTGTTGCAGTAGTGGCTAACGTTGAAGTCGCAAATGCTGTTGAAACCAACACAGCGACAGATACAACGCCTAAGACTGAAGTTGTTTCAACACCGATTGAAACTGCTGAGTCAGTTGCTATTGATCAAACTGAAGATGCAACAGATGATAAATCACGTGAACCTCGAGAAGGTCAGCGTAGAAGCCGTCGTAGTCCCCGTCACCTTCGTGCCGCAGGCCAACGTCGTCGTCGCGATGAAGATGAAAACACCTCTGAGACTCCAGCATTTACACCAAATGACATGGTCGAAGTTGCAACGTCAGCTCAAGCTTATGAAACTCACGAAGAAGCACCTGTTGCTAAAGTTAATGAGCCTAAAGTTGAAGCTGCTCCTGTTGAAGCTGCTCCTGTTGAAGCTGCTCCTGTTGAAGTCGCAGTAAAAGCTGAACCTGTCGCAGTTAAAGCAGAAACAGTAAAAGCTGAACCTGTCGCAGTTAAAGCCGAAACAGTAAAAGCTGAGCCTGTCGCAGTTAAAGCAGAAACAGTAAAAGCTGAGCCTGTCGCAGTTGAAGCTGAAACTGTAAAAGCTAAAACTAACTCAGTAGCAAGTTCATCAGCGATGAATACATCACCGGCTTATAAGCCTGCGACTGAAGTTAAAGCTCCTGCTCCTACAGCTAACGTGGTTGAAGCACCTGTTGTTGCTAAGGCTGCACCAGCGGTTACGGTAGAAGTAAAACAAGAGCCTAGCCCAGTTGTAACGCCTGAGCCTGTTAAAACCGCTATTGCAGTAAAACCTGTAGAAGCTACTGTTACCTCAAAGACTGTATCTGCACCAATGGCAAAACCAGTAGCCATCAAGCCTACTGAAAGCAAAGCGGTTGAAGTCGAAGCGGTTACACAGCCTGCGGCAATAGAAGTAAAGCCTGTTGCTAAAGCTAAGCCAGCAAGTCGTTTTGGTTCAATGGTGATGTCTGATACGACAAAGCCCGTTGTTAACGTTAGAGAGAACATAGAGACCCCAGCTGGTCGCCAATATGAAACCTCTGAACAAAATGATGAAGTAAAATCAAGAGTTTCAAACAGTGCTAACTCGGATATGACTCGCACCTAATCTAGATTTAGACTCGCGACAAAAAAGCCATGCTGAAGAGCATGGCTTTTTTATTTTAAAACAACGTGAATTTTGATAGTATGCGCGCCCAGACTTATTCCTATTCAACAAACTGTTAACAGAGGTTAAATGTTCGATCTCATTCGTCACAAAACGGCCAGTTCAAGAGCTGACTTACTTTCAGGCTTAACCGTCGCCCTTGCTTTAGTACCAGAAGCGGTAGCATTTGCATTCGTAGCGGGTGTTGAACCTATGGTCGGTTTATATGCCGCCTTTATCATGGGATTGATCACTGCCGTTATTGGTGGCCGCCCAGGTATGATTTCTGGTGCTACTGGCGCTATGGCTGTTGTTATGGTGGCACTCGTTGCCGAACATGGCGTGCCATACCTTTTTGCCGCTGTTGTACTCGCCGGTCTCATTCAAGTCTCTGCCGGTGTTCTTAAGCTCGGTAAATTTATCCGTATTGTGCCCTACCCAGTCATGATAGGTTTTGTGAATGGCTTAGCGATTGTTATTTTCTTAGCACAGCTAGGGCAATTTCAAACACCTGACGTTAATGGTGTTATGAGCTGGTTACCTCAAGACCAACTGATACTGATGTTAGGTCTTGTGGCTGTTACCATGGCAATCATTCAGTTTTTGCCAAAGCTAACGACCGCGATCCCATCATCACTTGCTGCCATTCTAACCGTGACTTTGCTAGTAACCTTCTTAAATCTAGACACGCGTACCGTATTGGATTTTCTGAAATCAATGAGCGGTGATGAACACGCAACAATCGCGGGTAGCTTACCCACTTTCTCTATACCGGCTGTTGAGTTTAGTTTAGCAACCCTTTACATCATTCTACCTTACTCACTTATTCTGGCCGCTGTAGGCCTGATTGAGTCACTATTAACATTGACCGTTATCGATGAAATGACAGGTACTCGTGGTCGTGGTAACAAAGAGTGTATTGGTCAAGGTGTTGGTAACATCACTAGTGGTTTCTTTGGTGCTATGGGTGGTTGCGCGATGATTGGTCAATCAATGATCAACATTAACTCTGGCGGCCGTGGTCGTCTATCAGGGATCTCGGCAGCGCTAGCCCTGCTTGCCTTTATCTTGTTCGGCTCATCATTAATAGAAATGATCCCGCTTGCAGCACTTGTTGGTGTGATGTTCATGGTGGTGTTAGGTACATTTGAATGGGCTAGCTTTAAAGTCATGCGTAAAGTCCCTAAACACGATGCGTTTGTGATTATCCTAGTGACAATCGTGACAGTATTCACTGATTTAGCATTTGCTGTGTTTGTTGGTGTTATTGTGTCGGCATTAGTCTTTGCATGGGAACATGCAAAACATATCAACGTAGAGATCAGCGAAGATAAAAATGGTTGGAAAGTTTATAAGCTAAATGGTCCACTGTTTTTCGGTTCAGTTGCTGAATTTTTAGACCTGTTCCCTGCTAAAACAGATCCTGAAGATGTGATAGTCGACTTCCAGAACTCTCGCGTTTGTGACCACTCTGCACTTGATGCTATCGATACCTTAGCTGAGCGTTATGTCAGTGAAGGTAAGAAACTGCATTTACGTCATCTCAGTAATGACTGTAAAGAGTTACTGCATAAAGCAGGTGATTTAGTTGAAGTTAACTTGATTGAAGATCCTCACTATAAAGTCGCTGACGATAAACTCGATTCATAACAGTTTACATCAGCAATAAAAAAGACGAGCTAAATAGCTCGTCTTTTTTTGTCTGCGATTGACTGCCTATTTCACGACTTATCTTTCATTAACTCTGCAAAGAGTACTTTTACTTTATCGACTTTAGGTTTAACGATGATTTGACAATAAGGTTGCTCACCATTAAGTTCAAAATAGTCTTTATGACCATCTTCAGCAGCAAAAAAACCATTAAAAGCTGAGACTTCAGTCACTATCGGGTTTTGCCATACGCCCGCATCAGTCATCGTAGAAATCATGCCGTTAGCAATCTCAGCCTGCTTCTCACTATGGATAAACACAACGGAGCGATACTGTGGCCCGCTATCGTTTCCTTGCCTGTTTAACGTAGTTGGATCATGGCTTTGCCAAAATACGGCTAACAGGTTGTCGTAGCTAATAATCTTTGGATCAAACTCAATATGCACGACCTCAGCATGCCTTGTCATGCCACTGCAGACCGCCCTGTAATTGGCATCATCAGCATCACCTCCGGCATAACCTGAAACAACACTATTAACGCCTTTTAAAGCCGTAAAAACCGCTTCAGTACACCAAAAACAACCGCCACCAAAGGTGGCTAATTCATACTGCTTTTCAACGATAGGCTTCTCCGATGCAGACTTAAAGGTCATCGATACCGAATTAACACAGTGTCTGACATTCTTAGGAGTGAGAAACTCACCTTCAAATACATGGCCTAAATGTCCATCACACTGTGCACAGACGATTTCAACACGTTGACCATCAGCATCAATATTGCGTTTTACCGCGCCGCTAATTTCATCATCAAAGGCTGGCCAACCACAATGGGCATTAAACTTACTGTCTGAGTTGTACAAAGGCGCATCGCATTTCTTACAACAATAAGTTCCTTCAGCTTCGTGCTGATAATACTCTCCGCTAAAAGGTCTTTCAGTGCCTTTTTGCTCTATGACTTGTTTTTCAAATTCTGTCAGTTTATGCATGATAACGACTCTATCTATATTTTATATCTTGATCCACATAGACCATAGATCCAACCAAATGCTTTCATATACCATCACTAATCGGCCATTTTACGGCGCAATTTGTATATCCGATAAATCAACACCCGTTCTATATTCTAGCCAATAATGCCACAGAACAGCGTGAATGTTGCTTACTTAACAAAAAACATTAATTTTTTTAGCCGTATAATACTCAGCAGTGTTAATTGATAACACTCTAATATCTATTGTATTAATGTCTATCTCAGCAACACTATTCATCTTGGTAAACAATAACCGATGTGATCTAAATCACTAACGTTTGCGTCGCGGTATCCGCGCCGCTAAACTTGCCCCGGGCTAACTAAAAATAAGAATAGACAATATGATTTTAGAGACAATTGATTATAGAGCGACTGGCAGTGCAGAAAAATTTGTAAAATCACTGCGTGACACTGGCTTTGGCGTTTTAAGTAACCACCCAATCGACAAACAACTCGTCGAAGATATCTACACCGAGTGGCAAGCGTTCTTTAATACCGACGAAAAAAGACAATTTCTATTTAAACCTGAAACACAAGATGGATTTTTCCCTGCGGATATTTCGGAAACAGCCAAAGGCCACACAGTTAAAGATATCAAAGAGTATTACCATATCTATCCATGGGGACGTATTCCTGAGCAACTAAAAGCCAACATTTTAAAGTATTATGACCACGCAAATAGCTTAGCGGCGGAACTGCTTGAATGGGTAGAGCTATATTCACCAACAGAAGTGAAAGATAAGTTCTCAATCGCGTTACCAAAAATGATAGAAGACAGCCAAAAAACACTTTTACGCGTACTACACTATCCGCCAATGTCGGGTAATGAAGAAGCGGGTGCTATCCGCGCTGCAGCGCACGAAGACATCAATTTGCTGACGGTACTCCCCGCCGCAAACGAGCCGGGTCTGCAAGTTCAGCTAAAAGACAACTCTTGGATCGATGTACCAAGCGACTTTGGTAATATCATTATCAACATCGGTGACATGTTGCAAGAGGCATCAGGTGGCTATTTCCCATCGACTAGCCATAGGGTTATTAACCCAGAAGGCAGCGATGTGACCAAGGCTCGAGTCTCTCTGCCGCTATTTTTACACCCTAATCCTGAAGTGAAATTATCAGAGAACTACACAGCGGATAGCTATTTAATGGAACGCCTTCGAGAATTAGGCGTAATTTAGCCTCTATTGCATTCAAAAAGCGCTTTTACGCGCTTTTTGTTTGTTATAAATAAGCTTAACAAGGTAAAATCCCCCCAATAATGTAATTTGATAGTAGAGCAAGCACATGGCAATTCAGTGGTATCCGGGACACATGTACAAAGCACGTAAAGAGATCGAAGAGGTAATGCCTCAGATCGATTTAGTTATTGAAGTGCTCGATGCGCGTATCCCTTACAGCAGCGAAAATCCTGAGGTGCAAAAGCTTCGAGGTGATAAGCCTTGTATCAAACTACTGAATAAATCAGATTTGGCCGATCCGGTAACGACCCAAGCTTGGATTGAATACCTTGAACAAGAGCAAGGTGTTAAAGCGATGGCGATTACCACTTTACAAGCAGCTCAAGTCAAGAAAATTCCTGACCTTTGCCGTAAATTTGTCCCGAGTAGAGACAAACTTGAAAAAGATATTCGTACCATGATCATGGGGATCCCCAATGTCGGTAAATCCACGATCATCAACACCCTGGCAGGCCGTACAATTGCTAAAACAGGTAATGAACCTGCGGTAACAAAAATCCAACAGCGTATTAATTTACGTAATGGTATTGTGCTGTCTGATACCCCTGGTATTTTGTGGCCAAAAGTCGACAATGAAAGAAGCAGTTACCGACTTGCCGTGACTGGTGCCATTAAAGATACCGCGATGGAATATGAAGATGTTGCTATGTTTGCCGCTGAGTATTTTCTCCTAGCCTACCCTGAAGCGATGAAAGAGCGTTATAAGCTAAAGGAATTGCCAGAAACTGACATCGAGTTACTTGAGGCTATTGGCCGTAAGCGTGGCGCATTGCGCCCAGGTGGTCGTATCGATTTGCACAAGGTATCTGAACTTCTTTTACATGAGTTCCGTTCAGGAAAAATTGGCCAGCTATCATTAGAAACACCTGCCATGGCAGAGATTGAAAAAGCAGAAGTCGCCAGAATACTTGCAGAGAAAGAAGCTAAAGAGGAAGTTAAACGTGAACAAGAACGCTTAAAGCGTTCTGGTAAACGATTTAACTAGACTGATAGAAACATATTAAAAAGCGCTTAATAAGGCGCTTTTTTTATGTGTTGTTATCTCTAATGCTAGCAACGAGATGACTACAACTGTTCTCAAGCAGATCCAGTACTAATTCAAAACCATCACCAACGCCATAATAAGGATCTGGCACCTCATCATAAGCTATAGCCCCGGCAGAAAATTCACAATAATCTAAAATAAGACCAAGTTTAGATTGGAATTGAGATGGGCAGATATCTGTTAAATCATCAAGATTTTGCTTGTCCGCCGCTAAAATAAGATCGAATGCACTAAAGTCGTCAATCCTCACCTGTCTAGCAGTCATGCCATCAAAGCATAAGCCACGCTTAACCCCTGCAGCAATTGAGCGTTTATCAGGAGAGTGACCTTGGTGATAAGCTATTGTACCTGCTGATTCAATCTTGATATCAAGCTTAGCCTGCTGTACCTGTGATCTGAACATAGCCTCTGCCGATGGTGAACGACAAATGTTGCCCATACAGACAAACAGTACACTTTTAATAGCCATTAGAGAGTTTTCCATTCTGTTTATCGCAAATTTACTATAAGTTGACTTATTAATCCTAACCAATTTGAAACTCACTAGGTATCATAAGTATAATTTACTGAGGGGAAGTGAAGTGCTTTTTTTAGGATATTCTTAGACGATACCTAGCAGGATTAATACAAGTATCTACATGTGATGATGCGGCCTAACTTCATAAATAATCCATGTTAGTTATTTAGGTTTTCATGAACATAATCAAATTTTTATATACCCGGT